>JAYVZC010000180.1:0-4315 GCA_043783695.1 Bacteroidota bacterium | reverse complement strand
TAACTTTTATTTAATCTATTCAAATTCCTTTCAATATACTTTTCAGTCGGCAATAACGAACGCTGAATTCTTTCGGCATAAGTAATGCTGTCTATTATTTCTTTTTGATGTTCTTCAACTAAAAATTTTTGTAACTCAGCTTCTTGTTTTTGTTGTTCAACTATATTTTTTTGTTCTTCAATTATACTTTTTTGTTTGCGTGTTATTCGTAAGGAACGCAAAATAAAACTAGCGAAAACAATTACAAGTAACAGCCCACAAATTGCAAAACTAATTATTATTTTCTGCTTTCTGCTTTTTTCTTCCGCTAATAATTTCTGGTTTTCTAATTCTTTTTTGTGTTCAACTTCAACCACTGCTTCTTTCTTTTCAAAATCATAGGTCATTTGGCTTTGGATTGTTTTTTTTCGAGTTTCTTCGTTATCTAAACTATCGCGATAGAGGATATATAATTTATAATTTTCGTAGGCCCCTTTGAAATTTCCTTTTGTACTATCTAAAATTGACAATCCACTGTAAGCATCTTTAAGATATTCTTTATACCCGATTTCTTTTGATTGCTTTTCTGCTTTACGAAGATATTCTTCTGCTTCTTTATATTTTTTTTGTTTCGTATATACGTTTCCAATATTGCCATAAGAAGACGCAATGCCAGCTTTGTGTCCTATGTTTTTTTTTATTTCTAAAGAAGCAAAATAGTTTGTTAACGCTTCGGGATAATTACCCATAGAATAATAAACAAGACCAATATTATTATAAGACTGGGCGATTCCTTTTTTGTCATCTAATATTTTTTTTATTTTCAAACAAGCAACATAATTTTTTAATGCTTGATCAAGCTGAATTAATCGAAGTGAGGAGGGCTGTTGTTTCTCTGTTTGAACATAATAAATATTCCCAATGTTGAGATAAGAATATGCAATTCCCGATTTGTCACCTATTTCTTCTTTTATTTTTAAAGAAGCGAATTGATTTTTTAAAGCTTCTGGATAATTTTGTTGAAGATAATATACGATTCCAATATTGTTGAAAGAAATTGAAATCCCCTTTTTATCAAATGTCGCTTCGTATATTTTTAAACATGCAAAATAATTTTTTAATGCTTCAGGATAATTGCCCAACTCCTTATATACGGTACCAATATTATTATAGGCATTTGCTATCCCTTTTTTGTCGGCTCTTTCTAATTCTATTTTCAAAGAAGCGAAGTATTCTTTTAGTGCTTTTTCAGAATCTCCTTTGTCTTCAGCAAAATACCCAAGATAAAGATAGGTAGTAGCAAGCCCTTTTTTATAATTAATCTTTTCAGATAGATCCAATGCCTTTTTTAAACTTTCAGTGGCTTTTACATCATCGGTAAATTCATATTCCAAAAATAGAATATTGAAAGTATTTATTTTAGTTGAATCCTCTTTTGTGGTTTTAATGACACTGAGCAAGGAATCGATTTTATTTTGTTGTCCAATCCCAATTACCCGACAAAGGCAAAATGTCAATCCACATAAAAAATATTTTATCGATTTTGTCAAGTAGTCTTTTCTTGTTTAAAATTATCTTACTTGTTATTGCATTTTGTTCTTTTCAAATATAAACAATTTAAAGCATTGTTTATATGCATTACTTTGTCGAAAGATATAAAATTCATTTCTTCTTATTTTAAAATCTTTGACTTTATGTTTTAAAAACATT
Source organism: Bacteroidota bacterium (assembly GCA_043783695.1). Classification (GTDB taxonomy): domain Bacteria; phylum Bacteroidota; class Bacteroidia; order 2-12-FULL-35-15; family 2-12-FULL-35-15; genus 2-12-FULL-35-15. The sequence goes on along the minus strand of JAYVZC010000180.1, from coordinate 2,626 downwards.
TTCCTTGTTTTTCTGCAAAATATTTATAAATTTGTTAAGACTTAAATTCTCGATTATGTTACATTCAAAAAACAATATATATATATCCGTTTTTTTGATGCTCTTCAGCTTCAGTAGCTCTTTTTTATTTTCTCAAAACACGGCTCCCGTATTTTCTCAGAATATGAATCAGGAAGGAGAACGAAATATTCTTGAAGACCGTGCTCAATGGACAGAAATAGAAAGTGAAAGAAAAATATTTTCAAGCATTTATACTACTCCCGATGGAAGAATAATCACTTACTATAGTAAACAGCCTGTTAACTATTCCAATGCAAGTGGTGTGTTGGTTCCAATAAATACAATTCCCATTTCATCATTAAGAGGGTTAACTGCAGCGAATCAGCCAAATGAGCTATCGGTATTGAATAACGGGGCTATTGAAATTAATATTGGGGATGGTTTAGTAATTGTATATTCTAAAAATGTAAAAATAAACGGACAAGCAATTTCTGCATCTGAACTTAAATTAAATGAAAGAATTGCAACAATGCAAAACGTTTTTCCGGGAGTAAATAAAACTTTTGAATTTCGTTTCAATAGTGTAAAATATAATTACGTACTTAATTCCAAAATATCTGTAACTACAAGTGATTTTGTTGTTGAAGAAGAAATTTCATTACCGGAAAATTCAAAAATTAAACCAGATTCACGTTTTGGAGAAGAAAGCGCAAAAGGTTGGTTAGGCGCACTTTCAATAATTTCTCCAAATGGAAAGGAGGTGGGAAGTATAAGCGGAGCCTTTTGTTACGATGCGAATAAAAACTACATCACTGCTACGTATAAATTAGAGACAGAAAACGGGAAACAAAAAATAAAAATTATTGTTCCGAGTTCTTGGATCAATGACCCAAATCGTGTTTATCCTATTACGATTGATCCACTGGTAACTGGGCCAACGAGTACTTGGGGTGCAGGTTATATTGGTTCATGTATTGCTCCCGCAACCGATTCAGATAGTATTTTAGTAACTATTCCTGCACAAGTTACTGTTACAGGATTATTTGTAAGTGGAAGTTTTTATGCAGATCCCTTTACAACTGCAACCATGAGTCAAGGGGCGATGTATTTCAAAACAAGTTGTAATACATCTTCTTCATTTACTATTACTGGAGCAACAGGGGCATCGCCAGGTACAGCATATCTTACAGCGTACGACTTAAAGAGCCCCTTGTTATGTTGTAAACCACAATCTTGCTCAGCACAAACATTTTATTTATCGATGCTGCTTTCTAGAACAGGACCGGCAACAGGATGTAACACAACATATATTTACCACGATCCTTTTGGTGGATATCCTTTCAGTGCTTATGTTGAAGGCCACACGATTGAGGGTTATGGTCCACTTTGGAATGTTACTCCCAACAATATTTGTTCGAATGTATGTACACTTACCGGAACCATTTATATTCGATATGGTGTTCCGCCATTTACAATTACTCACCCTTGGATGTCAGGAACAGTTACTGCTGGAACACCTGCAGGCTGCTCTACGGCAAGTACACCCAAAACACTTACTTTAACTATTCCAAGTTGTCCTTGGAAGTGTGATACTATTTCTTCTTTATCGGTTCCTCCTCCAATAGTTGTGGATGCTTGTGGAAATATACTTACAGGGGTTCCTGCAAAAATTATTACAATAAAAGAAGTTCCAGAAGTGGTTGCATCACCAAACCCCATTACAATTTGTTCGGGAGAAACTTTTAATACAACACTTACTCCTTGCATTGCCACAAGTGTAGTTACTTGGAGTGGAAACTCAACTAGCGGAACAGGAACAAATATTAGCCAAACGATTGTAAATACCAGTACAACTGTTTCATCAACTACATACCAAGTTTCTACTATAAATAATACTTGTCAATCTGATACTATTACAGTAACAGTAAACACTGATCCTTTGCCAATTGCAAGTTTTTCTTCTTCAACTCAACCTGCAATTATTAATCTTCCAATAGCATTTACAGATAATACAACTGTATTCGGAGGAAGTGCAAATTCATGGTTTTGGGATTTTGGTGATGGCTTTTTTGATGCAGTTCAAAATCCAATTCATACTTTTACAGTCCCTGGAACATATCGTGTTTGTTTGGCAATGCAAACTTCCGATGGTTGTATGGATACGGTTTGCCAAGATGTAAATGTTATTCCTGCTACATTGGTTTTACCAAATGTAATTACTCCCAATGGAGATAATACAAATGAATTTTTATATTTCAAATACTTGGAATACTTTGGTAGCAATACTTTGAAAGTATTTGATCGTTGGGGAAAAGTAGCATATAGAAAAGAAAACTATACGAATGATTGGCATCCAAGTAATGTTTCTGACGGGACGTACTATTATATCCTAACCGTTCAGAACGGAGATAGCTATACTGGTTTTCTACAAATCATAAATTAATAGGACAAATACTTTTTTTCTAGACAGTTAAAAAAGCAATTACTTTTCTGGATTATGGGCAAGTATGGTAGGTTTTTAACCTGCCTCCTGTTTTCAGCGTTGCAACACCCTAATAATTTTTCTGAATAATTTGGTATAAATGGGCCTGTTCATCATCCATTTTAAGCAGTTTAGTCTTTGTAT
>JAYVZC010000179.1:0-4317 GCA_043783695.1 Bacteroidota bacterium | reverse complement strand
ATATCAACCTGTAAAATCGTTCTGTTTATGGTGAAAGAGAAAAAAATTTTCGTTCTTGATACGTCTGTAATTATTTATGACCACATGGCCGCTAAGAGCTTCAAGGAACATGATGTGGTAATTCCGATAACTGTTTTAGAGGAATTAGATAATTTCAAAAAAGGTAATGACACCAAAAATTTTGCAGCGAGAGAGTTCACTCGATACATCGACAAAATATCAAATGGAATAATTCTCCAAGATTGGATAAACATCAATGGCAAGGGCCACGGGATGATAAAAATAGAAATGCATCAGGATTCTAAAACCGATGCAGAAAAAGTTTTTGGTGAGAGAAAAGCCGATCATCGCATTTTAAACACTGCTCTTTATGTTTCGGAAAAACATCCAAACAGAAAAGTGGTAATGGTTACTAAAGACATTAATCTTCGCATCAAAGCAAAATCACTGGGATTAAATGCGGAAGATTATGAGACCGGAAAAATTAAAGATGTTAACGAACAACTTTATACCGGTCGTAGTGAAATTCAAAAAGTTTCTACAGAAGTAATTAATGAAATTTACGAAAAAGGATTTTGTGATCCATCCATTTTATTAAAAAAACAAAAACCAACTTCAAATCATTTTTACGTTTTAAAAAACGGAACCAAATCGGTTCTCGCTTCTTATAGCCCGAGTAAAGATACTTTAGAAAGAGTAAAAAAAGTTTCTGCATTTGGAGTAAATCCACGCAATGCCGAACAAGCGTTTGCATTGGATGCAATCATGAATCCGGATATAAAATTAGTATCCATTCAAGGAGTTGCCGGAACAGGAAAAACATTATTATCCTTGGCTGGTGCGCTTGAACAACGCAGAACGTTTCATCAAATTTATTTGGCTCGACCAATTGTTCCTTTGAGTAATAAAGACATTGGTTATTTGCCAGGAGATATTAAATCGAAGTTGAATCCATATATGGAACCGTTGTGGGACAATTTAAAATTTATCAAAAATCAGTTTAACGAAAAGGATAAAGAGTACAAACAAATTACCGAAATGGTAGAGCATGAAAAGCTTGTTGTTTGTCCGCTTGCCTATATTCGCGGAAGAAGTTTATCGGATGTTTTTTTTATTGTTGATGAAGCACAAAATTTAACTCCGCACGAAGTAAAAACAATTATTTCTCGTGCCGGAGAAAATACAAAAATGATATTTACCGGTGATATTCATCAAATTGACACGCCTTACCTGGATTCACAAAGTAATGGTTTGTCATATCTAATTGACAAGTTGAAAGACCAAGGTTTGTATGCTCACATTACTTTAGAAAAAGGTGAGCGTTCGGAATTGGCGAATTTGGCGAATGAGTTTTTGTAGGCTTTGCCACAGATTGAAAGGATTATAACAAAAAATGCTTCCGGTGACTCGGAGGCTTTTTTTGTTATTTATTTATACCGGTTTTTTGTGTCAGCGTCATTTTTGTGTCCTGCCTCCTCTCCTTCGGAGATGAGATGAAGAGAAGAGGCTTCTTTCGGTATCATGACAGCGACTTTACTTTTGTTGAGTGCAGGAATAAGTGTGGGTGCAATTTTCCCAACAGGTCTGTATAACAATGATTCTTCCTTTGTTTTAAAAGAAACCATTGGATAACTTTCTTCCACTGCATCAATCATAAAAATAACTACACTCATCATCAATGCAAATTTTAATGCTCCGAAAATAGCCCCGCCAATTTTATTGACTACACTCAATGCAACTCCTTCTACCATTTTTTGAATCATCTTGGCAACAAGAAAGACAAAGGCAATAATGATTAAAAAAGTAAATGCAAAAGAAACAATTGGTAAATACGGAGAAGTCCAATTAAACCACGCACTGATTTTTTGTGCAACGTAATCAGAAAACTTAATTCCCCCCCAAACCCCCAAACTGAAAGCAACCAATGTCGCAGCTTCAATCACTAGTCCTTTGGTAAAGCCCTTGTATAAGCCCCAAACGATTGGGATGCAAAGAAGAATATCAATGTAGCTCATGATGCAACTAAAATGATTATAAATACATCTATACACAAAGAACGCATTTACTCTAATTCTAAGAAGCGTCCGATTCAAAACTTATTAATAATACATTGTTCAATTAATATATTTTCAGATGAAAAAAACCTACACTCTTTTTTTAGTGCTATTTATTAGTGCTTCTGCTTTTGCGGTACATGTTGTTACTATTACACAAACAAATGTTTCGTGTAACGGAATGTGCAACGGAACTCTCGCGGCAACAGTAACCGGTGGTATTGGTCCGTTTTCATACAGCTGGACTCCACTTGGAGGGGCTGCTCCATCGGCATCTGGACTGTGTGCAGGAAGTTATACCGTTACAGTAACGGATAGCAATGACTTATCAACGGCTACAGCCATAGCAACAATAACAGAGCCGCCACTTTTAACCGCTTCAATTTCTGGTGGAGGTGTAACCATTTGTTCAGGCGCATGTACTCCTTTAACAGTAAATGCTATAGGTGGAACTCCTGGATACACTTATGCTTGGACGCCAGGCGGAACAATGCTTCCAACATATTCGGCATGTCCTATAACGGGAGCCACTTATACTGTAGTTGTTACAGATATGAATGGTTGTACTGCTACTTCGGTAACTTCGATTAGTGCAACTGTTGTTCCTGTTACAGTTAATTCCCCAATAATTTGTCCTGGAGGAACAGCAACTTTGACGGCTCTCGGGGCAAGCGCATATTCGTGGAGCACAGGCCCAACTACTACTACAATAAATGTTTCGCCTGCTACATCCATGAACTATACTGTTACTGGGACATCTGCAGGATGCACAGCTACTGCAATTTCAACGGTTACAGTTATGCCACTTCCAGTAGTTGCTGTGAACTCCCCAACAATATGTTCAGGAGATACAGCTTATTTAACTGTTGGGGGAGCAATGACTTATAATTGGAGTACAGGTGGAATAGCAAATCCCCTTCCCGTTTCACCTCCTGCAACAACAACATATACTGTTACTGGTTCAGTAGCTGGGTGCACAAATTCCGCTATTTCAACGGTTACAGTAGTTCCTGCTGTAATTGTTACACTGCCACCTTCTTATACTGTTTGTTTGGGCTCCGCGGTTTGTATGTCTGCTTCTGCAACAGGAGGAAGTTTAACATATAATTGGAGTCCAGCAACAAGCCTTAGTTCTATAACAATAGCCAATCCATGCGCAGCTCCCTTGGTTACTACAACTTATACTGTAACTGTTTCTAATGGTACTTGTATCGGAACGGCAACAACAACTGTTTATGTAGATGGTCCAATCACTTCAAATATTACATCTACAAATGCAACGGGATGTACAATTTGTGATGGAACAGCATCTTCTTCTCCAATTGGAGGAACTGCACCGTATGCATATATGTGGGGTCCGGTGGGAGTAACAACGCCAACAGTTAGTGTTTTATGTGCGGGAACGTACACTTTTACTGTAACAGATGCAAATGGCTGTACTGTTACAGATTCTACAACCATTTACAACGCGAACGATGCCATCGCCAACTTCACAATGGTTCCCGATTCAACCAATGCTTATAATTTTTTTGCTTTTAATTCTTCTACAGGTGCAGGAAATTCGTATGCTTGGAATTTTGGTGATTTAACTACATCATCTATTGCAAGTCCGTCACACATATTTCCTGCACTTGGAACGTATACTGTTTGTTTAACAGCGTCTAACTTTTTATGCGGGGCAGATACACTTTGCAAACCCACTAATGTTACAGGCGTATTAGCACCATGTTTAGCCCTTTTCAATATCGCAGACGATACATTAAACCCTGATCCTAACGCACATTACGTTTACAATTTATCGTATGGCGCTACATTAAGCTATTTGTGGGACTTTGGCGATGGAGCAACTTCCACACTGGCAACTCCTTCACATGTTTATGCCGGAACAGGTCCGTACTTACTTTGTCTGAGTGTTGATAACGGAGCGGGATGTACAGATATGTTTTGTGATTCATTAATTTCTGCAGATTCTTTAAACCGCTCTAGCGGGACGATGCAGCTTGTTGTTTATGATTTACCAACATTTTACACGGCAACCACCGGCATCTCAAATCAAGCGAATTTAAATTTCATTTCTGTTTCTCCAAATCCATTTACTGATATTGCTACGGTTGAAATTAAATCAAACAAAACAGATATTTATTCTTTCGAACTAACAGATATTTTAGGCAAAAAAGTAAAATCGAAAACAGGAATTACAGAAAAACAATTTGAAATTTCGAGAGAGGAATTACAAAATGGAATTTATTTCTATAAAGTATAT
>JAYVZC010000178.1:0-10166 GCA_043783695.1 Bacteroidota bacterium | reverse complement strand
CCTTCTCCTGAATTAGGAGGAACGGAAGCTCATTCAACCTATGGGTTGGGTCCAAAATTAACTCGTATAGAAGGGCATGGAAATGGTGGAAACGTTCTTGATTTTACATCTTCTACCGTTTCTGAAATTTTAAGTTCTCCAACAGGACGAGTATTAAATCCAACTTATGAAAATACACGTGGTCCGGTAAACATTAAAGTGATTGACCCATTAAATGTTCCGTCCGGAGATTTTACTTTTAAACTTGATATTATTCCTTCAATTAAATATTCCTCTTTGTCACCAAGTGGATCATCTTTTATAGTTGGACAAGTTATAATTGATTCAATTGCGCCCGGTGATGTTGCTAAAGCCACTATCATTGACGATAATGGAAAACTTATGCACATAGGCTCCATTACCAACGGACTTGCCGGTCGCACATTTACGTTTGGAAAAATCATTCAAGCAAGAAATGCCTTAACAACAGCTAAAGTTATTTGTTATGGTCCGGGAGGATTCGCAAAGGCAACTTGGTCATTGGCTTCATCATCTGCAGTGGAATATTCCGATAAAACGGTTGCTATTCCCAATGAACAAATCATTAATGGTCAACCTTCCCAAGGCGCTAATGTCCCAACTTCTATCCCAACTTGGGGGCTATCAGTAAATGTAGTATATACCGTTGATCCGCTTATTATACTTCCGCAAGCAGCTATCAAAGGAGGTTTTCTTGAAGGTACGGTTGAGTTTGGTGATAATACCAAACAGTGGCTAACAGGTTTAGTTGACGAAGAAGGACCTACAGAATCGAACTGGATTCGTTCCGGTACTAATGTATATACGGGGACGGATATTATCTTTAACGATGCTGTAGGAGCAGGTTATGATCCAAATCAAGATTATGAAAACATTATTAATAAAACTTGGGCGCCTTACCGCTTATGTGCCACCGGTTTAGGAGGAGCGACTACTGACCCTACTGCAACGTCCAATTATGCGAAAGGAGCACCCGCTTGGCCAACATATATGACCTTGAATAAATCTGCAAATCTTGCTTCTGTTGACGTAGTGATTACAACAGATCAATCATTGTGGACTCGTTGTCCTGTTTTGGAAGAGAGTGATGATAAAACATTATCCATTGGTAACGCAAGAAAATTGATGATGCGTAACCAGGCTTCCGTTGATAAAAATGGAAATGCAAATTATCCTGCAACCGATAACAATGATTTTGCAACAGGTATGGGTTGGTTTCCGGGTTATGCAATTAATTTAGAAACAGGTGAGCGTTTAAACATGGCATTTGGTGAAGATTCTTGGTTAGTAACAGAGAATGGAAGCGATATGAAATGGAATCCTACTACTGCAAAATATGCACCTAATGGCGATCCTCTTTTTGGAGGAAAACATTATATCTATATTTTCGGTCACAATGGTGATGGAACCTTTCCTTCTACAGATGCACAAATACCAAATGGATTAAAAGATGTTCCTCGTTATGATCAAGGATATGCAATGCATCAATTATTACAAGCTGCTGCAACTACTTTCGTACTTGCTAGCACGGGTATAAGTGACTCATACAAGCGTGAAGTGTTTAGTGATGCTATGTGGGTAAATGTTCCATTGCTAGTTTCGGGACATTCATTGTTTGAATCAACAGTAAAGTTTAGGTTGAGAGTTGCTAAATCATACCAATTAGGGTACACAACAAATGCTCCTGCAACCACAGATATTTCTGGAACACCTCAAAATTTGAACAACCCAATGTATACATTCAATACTTCCGATATTGAAACACATACTAATGATGCTTTAACAGCTGTGAATGCACTGGACATAATAAACATCGTTCCTAATCCTTACTATGCTTATTCTGCTTATGAGAAAAAAGCTTTGGAGAACATTGTAAAAATTACAAATCTTCCTGCAAAATGTAACATCTCCATTTATACCTTGAATGGAACATTGATTAGGAAGTTCAATAAAGATGACCCAAAAACATCCTTGGATTGGGATTTGAAAAATCAAGCTAGAGTGCCTATTGCTAGTGGTATGTACATCATTTATATCAATGTACCCGATGTAGGTGAAAAAACATTGAAATGGTTTGGTGTATTGCGTCCAACCGATTTGGATTCATATTAATAGTTGACAAATTTAATTTGTGTTAGAATAAAGATTCATAAATATTGACATGTATGAAAAAATATAGTAAAATAGTAGCACCACTTGTCCTTGTAGGCTTGTTTTTAGCTCCAACTAATAAAGCCTTAGCTGGTAACCCTGATCGTTCCGGTCAGGCGGGTGCAACCGAATTGTTAATCAATCCTTGGGCACGTAGCTCTGGTTGGGGAGGTTCCAATATTGCAGGTGCAAGAGGTTTGGAATCAATGTTTTTAAACGTAGCAGGTACTGCTTTTACTAAAAAAACAGAGCTAATGTTTGCTCGTACCAACTGGTTAAAAGGAACCGATATCAATATCAATTCATTTGGTTTAACACAGCGTGTTGGAGAAACAGGTGCTTTAGGTTTGGCTATCATGTCAATGGATTTTGGAAATATTCCCATCACTACAGTTGAAAATCCAGAGGGAGGAATCGGAACATTTTCGCCTCAGTTCATTAATATCGCTTTGTCTTATGCAAAAGGATTTTCTGATAATATTTATGGAGGTTTAGCCTTGAAGGTAATTTCAGAAAAAACAGCAAACGTAAGTGCTAGAGGTGTTGCTTTTGATGCCGGTATTCAATATGTGTCAGGTAAATACAATCAAATTAAATTTGGTATTTCATTGAAAAATGTTGGGCCACGTATGAAATTTAGTGGTGATGGTTTATCTATGAAAGCTGAAATTCCGGGAAGTACGAATGGTACAACTTACACTGTTGAAAACAGAACAGCTCAATTTGAGTTGCCTTCGTTGTTAAACATTGGCGGTGGATACGATTTTTATTTGAAGAAAGACAGCGTTTCGATGAAAACACACAGAATCACTGCTATGGGTGCATTTACTTCTAACTCATTTGAAAAAAATCAGTTAAAAGTTGGGTTGGAATATGCTTGGAAAAATATGTTAATGGTTCGTGTAGGATACTCTCATGAGAAAGATATCAGAAACAAAGACAAAAGAACAACTGTTTTTACAGGACCTAGTGCAGGATTTACAGTTGAAATTCCTTTCGGAAAAAACAAATCTACCTTTGCTTTAGATTATTCATATAGAGCTACCGATCCTTTCCAAGGAACACACTCTATTGGAGCAAGAATCAACTTGTAAATTATTTTTATTATATTTGTAATGTAAGCGAGTCCCGCCCCGATTATTCGGGGCGGGATTCGTTTCTGTTTAAACCAATACACATAACCATGTCAACTATTTCTTATTTTACAGAAGAAGGATTGAAGAAATTGCAAGATGAATTGCGTCAATTAAAAGTGCATGACCGCTCGTACATTTCAAAACAGATAGCAGAAGCAAGAGATAAAGGCGATTTATCCGAAAATGCTGAATATGATGCTGCTAAAGAAGCACAAGGCTTGTTGGAGCTTAAGATTTCTAAAATGGAAGTTGTTTTAAGCAATGCCCGACTAATTGATGAATCAACATTGGATACAACAAAGGTGCTCATCCTTTCAAAAGTGAAAATTAAAAATGTAGCCAACGGAGCTACTATGTCCTATACTTTAGTTGCCGAAAATGAAGCTGATTTAAAAGCTGGCAAAATTTCCGTTGATTCTCCCATAGGGAAAGGTTTATTAGGTAAAAAGGTGGGCGATTTTGTTGACATTACGGTTCCTTCCGGAGTAGTGAAGTTCGAAATCATTGAACTTTCCCGTTAGATCATGGCAAGTATTTTTACCAAAATAATTGAGGGAGAAATTCCTAGTTATAAAATTGCCGAAAACGATAAATTCCTCGCTTTTTTAGACGTATTTCCACTTGTACTCGGACATGTTTTAATTGTTCCTAAAAAAGAAATAGATTATATTTTTGATATTGAAGACGCTGAATTGTCGGCTATGATGGTGTTTGCTAAAAAAGTAGCAAAAGCTCAGAAAGCAGCCATCACTTGTAAACGCATAGGTATTGCTGTTATTGGATTAGAAGTTCCTCATGCACACATTCATTTAGTTCCAATGAACACGGCTAACGATGTAAATTTTACTCAGCCAAAAATAAAACCCAGTGCCGAAGAATTATCCAAAATGGCTGAGAGAATTAAGTCGAAATTGTAAGTTTGATTTAATACTTAAAGTAGAAGTAGGAGAGGGAATTAAAGATTGAATACTAAAAAAAAGTGCACAACAATTTTTGTGCGTTTTTTTTCAAATAGCCCTGTTGTGCTTTTAGTACCTATGGTGAATAGTTTATTTTACAATCTTCCCATTCTCAAAGGCAACAATAAAAGCTCCTTGAAAACCTTTATCTAGTATTTCTTTTTTGCGTTTTACTGCTTCTTCATAAGTAGAATAATTTCCACTGAAATATTTAGTAATCCCATTGTCTAAAACAACTGTTGAAATTTCTGGAACGCCATCAATTTTTGGTTTTGCTGAATAAGCACCAATTTGTACTCGATACATTTTTCCTGTTGATGTAGGTAAAGCACTTGTGGGAACTTTTGTAAAGGTTGCTGGTGTAGTTGTTTGTGATGTTTCTTTTTTCTCTGGTGTTGTAGTTGCAGGTGCTGTAATTGTTGTGGCAACAGGATTTGTTTTTAAAGGCTGTGTAGTTGTTGGATTTGTAGTTGGAATTACTTTTTTTACTGGTGGTGTAGCTAATCCAATTTGAATACTTACCGCAGGCAAGTCAAATATTTTACGCTCATTATTGTTGATGTATGAAATTTTTCCAGGTAAAGCTTTTAATCCGGAAATACCACCATTTACAGTTACTTTATAAGTTATTGTAAAAACTTCATCAGCAGGAGGCGATAGCCAAACAATTTTAGCCCCACCGTCAGCAAAGGTAAATGTTCCGCTTTTACTTTCTATTTCTGTAGCAGTAAAGCCTTCTGGGATCTCTTGAAAAAATTTCATAAACCCTGTTACTCTAGGTTTGTACACAGTTGTTTCAATAATAAAATCAGTTCCCGGCATAGCGTTAATAGGAACTTTTTGTGTTGCAGTAATATCTTGCGCTAACAAACTTGTTGTTAAAAGTAAAAGGATGAGGGTAAAATATTTATACATAATATAGTGCTGTTATAAAAGAATCTACGTGTCAGCAAACAAATTTACTTAAAAATCCTTAATTTGGCATTGATAATTAGCTGTTGATTTATCAGTTATGTTCATAAATTGAACCATAATAAAGACCAAGCAGGAAAGTATTCGATAATAGAACATGTTGGTTATGTTTCAATTGATACTTTGTTGGTTTTTAATCCTGCATATTACCATATACTTTGGAGGCAGTTGCCGGATTATAAAGAATGTTATTTTGTTTGTTTTTTAGTGTTTTAAAAATATTTATTTCTTTACAATGATTTTTTTATTTGATTTTTTCAAAAAGTACAATACGCTTTCAAAAGAAGCAGAGAATGCTATTGCGGAAATTTCCAAAATTGTTGTCATCAAAAAGAATAGAGACCTTCAACTTATCGGACATACTTGCAAAACGATTTACTTTATCAATAAAGGAGTTGCTCGCATTTACTACTTTAAAGACGGAACGGATATTACCGAAAGTTTTGCGTTTGAAAACAATATTATTGCAAGGGTAGAAAGTTTATTCACGGGAAAACCATCACGAAAAGCAATTCAAATATTGGAAGATTCTGAAATTATTGCAATAAACTCAATTCTGCTTTTTAAGTTGTATGACAAGTATCCAGAAATAGAAAGACTGTTTCGTTTAATAGTTGAATCTGCTTATGTTAATACTGTAAATAGAATTGAAGGCATCCAATTCCATACTGCAGAAGAAAGATACAATGCTCTTATCAAAGAATCTCCCAATGTATTGCAAAGAGTCCCGTTAAAATACATTGCTTCGTATTTGGGAATCACCCAAGTCAGTCTAAGCCGAATCAGAGGCACAAAGTAATTATTTATCATATGTTAAATACTTCCCCAAACTAAGGGGGTACTTTTGCTTTAAATAAAAGTAAGGGAGTGAATATTATTTAGCACTAATTAATAAAACACTGGAAGCAATGAATCAAATACACTTTATATCATACAAATAAATTAAGAGTAACGATTAGTACACTTTATAAAAATATCGAGATAGTTCTTTTTTTCTTGATGCCGCCCATTTGAATATTGTCCAAACATTCGTTCCTTATTTGAATGAATGAAATAAATTTTAAATCATGGAAGTAAAATTAGGATTAAAAGAAAATTTAAATCAGTTTATATTATTGATTATTGTAAACTCCTTTGTAGGGGGTATGGTTGGACTTGAGCGTTCAATCTTGCCACAAATAGCCGAGGCAGAGTTTCATATTGCAGCCAAAACAGCGGTTCTGTCATTTATTATTGTATTTGGTATTGTAAAGGCAATTACCAATTATTATACAGGAGCCTTAGCAAATAAATTTGGCAGAAAAAATTTACTCACCATTGGTTGGCTCTTTGCTATTCCTGTTCCATTCATATTAATGATGGCTCCCAATTGGAATTGGATTATTGCGGCTAATGTGCTTTTAGGAATAAATCAAGGCTTAACATGGAGTAGTACTGTTGTAATGAAGATTGATTTGGTTGGAGAAAAAGATCGCGGATTTGCAATGGGACTTAATGAATTTGCAGGATATTTGGCGGTAGCAGTTGTAGCATTTGCAACAGGAATGGTGGCAAGTGAATTTGGATTAAGACCATATCCATTTTATATCGGAATTGTTTTATCATTTGCAGGTTTATTAACTTCATGGTTTCTTATAAAAGACACCAAGCAGCATGTTGCTAAAGAAGCATCAAGTAGCAGCGTTGCCAAATTAAAAAATCTGTTTTGGGACACTACTTTATTTGACCGAAATCTTGGTTCAGTAACTCAGGCTGGCTTAATAAACAATCTTAACGATGGAATGGCTTGGGGTTTATTTCCGATACTTTTAGCAGAAAAAAATTTCAGTATTTCAGAAATAGCAATTGTAACGGCTGTTTATCCTGCTGTTTGGGGTATAGGACAATTATTCACCGGAAAAATGTCCGATTACTTTTGTAAGAAAAGTATGTTGTTTTGGGGAATGTTTTTACAAGGAATAGCATTACTATTATTTGTATTTGCTTCTTCCTTTACACACTATATTATTTTAGCTTCTATTTTGGGATGGGGAACAGCCATGGTTTATCCTACATTCCTAGCAACAGTTGCCGAAAATACAAACCCACATGACCGTCCGAAAAGTTTAGGTGTATTTCGCTTGTGGCGAGATTTGGGATACGCCATTGGAGCAATACTTACAGGAATTATTGCAGATGCCTTTGGTATAAATACATCGGTTATTGTAATAGGCGTTTTAACGGTAGCTTCTTCATTGATAATTCAAAATAGAATGCGTTGTAAAACAAATCACCCAAAATTAACCGATTGGATTTTTAAAGGAAATAAACAAAAAAATATAAAACATGACAACTATAACTCTTGCGGAGCTGAAACAATTGCTTAGCAACAAAAACAATATTATGATAGTTGATGTAAGAAGTAAGGAAGAGTATAATGAAAAGCATATTCCATTTTCCGTAAACTTACCAATAGAAATTATTGAAGCAGGAAACTTTATTCCTGAACCAGGAAAAATAATTATTACTGCTTGTGGCAAAGGTGGTGGTCGCTCTGAAAGAGCCGCTAAATATTTACGAAACAACAGTAATAATGAAGTGTACTTTTTAGATGGCGGTACTTTTGGGTGGATATAAAATTCAAAAAAAATGATTTTTATTTTTTTATAGTCAGCATGTTTCAATACATCACCTAAAAAATTGACAATTTTACCATCTGATATATTTGTTGTGAGGGCTTTAAGATATTTTACTGCAATTCCTTAATTCCAATGTTTATTCAACTACAGAATCAAATCAGAATCGATTTACACATTTGTATTCTAAACCTAAAACTGTAAAATAAAATGAAAACAGCAACAATTTTAATGCTCGGAATGGTATCACTTTTTACACTAGCATGCCATCACGAGCAATCCAATACAAGCCAACCCAAAGTAGATACAATAAAGACCACTGCTGAAGTTATAAAAACAGAAGCTGATTCTAATCAAATCGTATTTGAAAATTTAGATCAGATTCTATCACCTTTTGAGGATATGGTGGAGTTTGCTTTAGATAAGAATGACGAAGGAATTTTAAATTCTTTAAATAAAGTTGAAAAAGCAGTAAGTGAAAATCTTTTTACAAAAAATCTTACTCCTGAAAGCATAAAATTACTTAGCCCTAAAATAGAAATTCTAAACGGTTTTATTAAACAAAAAAATTACGAACAAATTGCACTAACCGCAACAGATATTTTTGAATATAATATTAGCAATTTTGTGGATACAAAGAAAATTGAAAACCAAATTCGAATAGAGCATTTAGATTATTTAGGCTTTAAAATTCTTTCTATGTTGAATCAAGAAAAAATTGATTGGAAAAATATTCAACCAATTATTTTAGGTGTTCAAAAGGAATGGATTACCTTAAGTCCTCAAGTTAAAGACAATAATTTGAAAGATTCCTTCGATTATTTATTTAAAGGGCTTCAGATTAGTGTTCAAAATAAAGACACTAAAATGGGAGCAGTTTTAGCTTCTATGGATTTAAGCTTAGTAGATGTTTTGGAGAATAGTTTTTAATAAGTTGTGTTATGCCAATTCTAAAGTTCAAAAGAGTCCAAAAGACATTTTGAACTTTAGAATTGGTATAATAAGTATGCAATTGTGTTTTAGATAATTTTTTTGCTAACAAATGAAACTCCACCCAACCTTTTTCATAAAATAGCAATCTATATAATAACAGAATGGAGTTAAGTAACTTAAATGAATCTGAGCTTATTGAAGGATGCATTAAAGGCGATAGAAGTTGTCAAAATGCACTTTATAGCTTATTTGCACCCAAAATGATGGTTGTTTGTTATCGCTATTCAAGAAACACAGAAGATGCTGAGGATACGCTTATAGAGGCCTTTATGAAAGTTTTTGACAATGTTTCAAAATTCCGAAAAGAAGGGTCATTTGAAGGTTGGATTAGAAAAATAATGGTTAATACGGCTATAAGCAAGTTTAAGAATAACAACAATCCTCTTTCGGTAGTTGTTGATTTTGAAAAAGTACATTATTTAATACCTTCTGGTGATGATATTTTAAGCAATATTGAGGCTAAAGGTTTAATGAATATGATACAGCATTTACCCCCGGCTTATCAAATGGTATTTAACCTTTATTCCTTTGAAGGATTAAAACATAAAGAAATAGCAGAAAAATTGGGAATATCCGAAGGTACTTCCAAGTCAAATTTATCAGATGCTCGTAATTACTTAAAAAAAATAATAGAAAAACAACAACATCCCCTTGTTGCCAATAAAAAATGACTGAACTGAACGAAGATATTGATTCATATTTTAAAGAAAGCATTGAGCCCTCTGAAATGTCTCCTTCAAATAAGGTTTGGGAAACCATTGATCAAAAATTAGACAAAAAGCAGTTTGTTAAGTTACAAAAAAGAATTTCTCGACTACTCTATTTAACAATAGGTTTATCAGCAATTGTTGCTGTTCTGATAACATTACATTTAAGTCAGCATTTTCAAAAAAATAAAAATTTCATCTCTAAAAACGAAAATAAAAATGTTGATCTTCGTAATTTCTCGGAAACAAATAGTGTGTCTTCAAAAGAATCGAGAGAAGATACAAAAGCAAGTGTATTAGCATCTAAAAATAGTACGAATAAAAATAATAGTAGCCTTTCGTTTAACAAAACAGAAGCTTATTCAGCAAAAGCTATTAAAAATTACACTAAAGAAAAAGAAAATATTTTTAACTCTGTTTCAAATTCATCTTTCTTTAAAAGTTCTGAAGCACAGGTTGAAAAAAAAATAAATAAAGATGTATCCCAAACAGAAATTAAAAACAACTATCCTTCTTTTGGTAATAATAAGAAGCAAATGCCGCTGATTAAAAAAGATAGTTTATTGACAAGTGAGTCTATTCCCATCAACAAGCATTCACAAAACGCAAATTATT
>JAYVZC010000177.1:0-10222 GCA_043783695.1 Bacteroidota bacterium | reverse complement strand
AATCAAATTCGAATGAACGTAATTAGCTATTGGCGGATGTATGATCCTAAAAATCAAAAAATTATTGATCAATATCAGACAAATAACTTCATGACCTTTAATTCATCTGGGATTTTAAATCTTCCTCCACCCGAAGCATTGCCACAAACTGCGTATACCTCAGGCGAACAATATGTAGACCGTTTTTTACCCGGTTACTATTATGTAAAGCGCGATATGTATAAACGTGGAAAAGGTTCATTCAAAAAACAATTTAAAACGGCTTTTAGAAAATCGGAAGTAGCTAATTGGGAAGGAGCCGCAGAAGTGTGGACAAATATTGCAAAAAATGCTTCCCCAAAAAATGCAGGTAGGGCTTGTTTGAATTTGGCAGTAGCTTATGAAGTATTGGGAAAAACAGAAGAAGCATTTGCTTGGGCAAAAAAATCGTATGAAGATTATGGTAATAAATTGGGACGAGAATATGCCAACAAATTAAAGTATCGATTGAATGTTGAATAATATTTTTTTATAAAAAAAACAATAAGTTCTTGTTGGTAAAAGAGATATTCCTCCAAAGACATGATAATCATTCGTATCTAATATACATCAAAAATGAGCATATTGAATATAAATACACTGTCCCCCAATTAAAAAAAGTGAAATTGATTACTATCATTTATTTTTCCTAAATTAGCTTGTGCGAATGCTAGTTGTATTTTTATGATGATGTTCTATTCTCATTTCTGGCTATCACAGAAAAGAAGAGGCATTTATAATGGTAGAATAGATAGGTGCAAAATTAATGAATAGTAATATTAATGGATTCAGTAATTTAGAGACATGAAAAAAACAATATTCTTACTCCTTTTATTAAACTTTTCTACCTATTGCTTTTCGCAAGATACCGATTTTTACAACCTGTATTTTGAAGGAAATGCATTGTTATCAAAAGGACAAAACGATAAAGCTATAGAAAAATACAATCAAGCCATCAAGCTATTTCCGTCTGCCGACTATGTATATTTCAACAGAGGCAATGCCTACTTTAAGAAAAAAGATTTTGCTAATGCTCTTATCGATTATAACAAAACATTAAAAATGAATACCGATTATGCCGAAGCCTATTTTCAAAGAGGTTTAACAAAAATTTCATTGGCCGATAAAACATGCTGTGATGATTTTAAGAAGGCCGAGAAGCTCAAACTAGAAGGTTCTAAAGAAGCCTTTAAACAAAATTGCAAGTAATATTATACACCTTCTACTGATTCAATTAATAATTTAATCTGTGACTATCATTTATGAAATCACATACCATTCACGAAATTCAAAAAGAGTTAAATACACTCGAAAAAAAAGAAGTACTCGATTTGTGTATGCGATTAGCAAAGCATAAAAAAGAAAATAAAGAACTGCTATCCTATTTATTATTTGATGTTAATGACGAAAAAGAATACCTTGAAAAAGTAAAAAAAGAAATAGATGCACTTTTTCATGATGTCAATAGAAAATCTGCATACACCACCAAAAAAGGCTTGCAGAAGGTTGTTCGACATTTAACTAAGTTCATCAAAAATTCAAACAAAAAAGAAACGGAACTCGATTTAAGAATTTATTTCTGTAAAAAAGTAAGGGCTGTAAGAATTGATTTAGACTCCAGTAAAATTATTAGCAATCTTTATTATCGAGAAATCGAAAAAATAAAAATCGCATTCTCTAAATTGCATGAAGATATGCAGTATGACTATAAAGAGGATTTGGAAAAACTATCTATTATATAATAAATGAACATCCAAGATATTTTCAGCTGAGTTTACTGAGTTTACAAGCGCTAGTGTTCCCAAATTAAATGTGCTTATTTTATTTGCTTCTACCACATATAATTTATTATTCACACCATCGTATTTTAATTTAACCGCTGTATAGCCCGTTAAATAAGTAGTAACACTTCCCATCGAATATTGATATTTATAAATTGTTCCGTTGGAATGTCCTAATAAATAAGTATCCGAATCTAACTGTATTGCACTCAATAAATTTCCTGCTGCTAAAGCAAATGGATAGGGATTCCAAACAGTATTATTTATTCTATCAAACAATTGTATGATAGCTTGTCCTCCAACATTTCCAAAAACAAACACATTTGTTGCATCCTTCTCACAAAACTGAATAACATCCTGCGATAAAGAACAATTTTTTTCTTGACTACCAGTCGAAAAATAAGTAACTAATTTTTTTGTTGCTGCTAAAATATCTTTTTCTTCAGTAATCATATAACCATTATTGAAACAGATATGCTGTGCATAATAGCCTGAGAGACTTGTTGTACTAGAAAAAACACTGCCCAAATAATCGTATCCTTTTATGCTACCATCGTATTTGGCAACATAATTATATTTATCATCATTATAATATCCCGTAAAATAAGGGTTTACCGAAACAATAGGAGCAATTGTAAATTTTGGACTATTATATTGCAATACCTGACCGGTAAAATTTCCTGTATAATTCCCACATACGTACGCCTGCTGATAATAGCTGCTTACAGAGGAACCCAAATAATCGCCCGAAAATGTATGAAAAGGAATAATGGAAGAAAAGGAAGCATCAATAGTCGACAGATTCGTTTGAGAACTGCCAATATTACTTATTACATAAACTGTTTGTAATGCTTTTGGTACAGCAATTAAATATATTTTTTGAAATTTGTACGAATCATTTTTTCCATCCGAAGCTGAAATTTTGATATAATAAAAACCGGTCTCTAAGTGAATATTATCGAGCGAATATTGCAAATTCAATGTCATGGATGGTGATGAAACAGTAACGGGAACAATAACATGTGCATAATTTTCACTCGCATCTAATAAACTTACCGAAACGGAAGTTATTTTAGTATCATCTGTAACTGTTGCATTCACTGTTACGTAATCATACACATTAAAGGTTTGATTCTCAATTGGAGTATTAAACGTGATTTTAGGGCCAATTTTATCTATATCTTTCTTGCAGGAAAACAGTGTAATAATCAGTAAAAAAACGAAATAGGAATATATTTTGTTCACACTTAACATGTCATAAAGTTAAGCAATTACAACAATACTAGCAACAAAGACCTATAAATTATGTTAATAAGATGTTTATGGCTTGTTTAAAAATATTTTTATTTTCTAACGCTTTCAAAATTTGGTAAATTTGTACTATGACTGATTTTACTACAAAAAACGATATAAACTCCCGAAGAAGAGTGAGCAAAACAACCGCAAATCAACAGCTAATGGACATTGGTAAAATGCCTCCTCAAGCCGTTGAATTAGAGGAAGCTGTTTTAGGTGCTTTAATGCTGGAAAAAGATGCATTAACAAACGTAATTGACATTTTAAAACCTCAAAGTTTTTACAAAGATGCGCATTCACGCATCTTTCACGCAATTGAACAGCTTTTTACCCGATCAGAGCCAGTCGATATCCTTACCGTTACGCAAGAATTAAAAAAAACAGGAGAACTTGATCTTGTTGGTGGCGCATATTATATCACCCAACTAACCAACCGTGTTGCATCTGCAGCCAATGCTGAATTCCATGCTCGTATTGTTGCTCAAAAATTTATTCAACGTGAATTAATTCGTATCTCTACAAAAACCATTAACGATGCTTATGAAGATGGCTCTGATGTTTTCGATCTTCTAGATAATGCAGAGAAAAACTTATTTTCTATCGTTGAAGGTAATATCAAAAAAAATTACGATAAAATGAGTACCCTCATTCGTAAAGCCATAGATCAAATTGAAATCACAAAAAATAATAAAGGAAATTTTTCCGGAGTTCCATCCGGATTAACCGCACTAGATAGACTAACATCAGGTTGGCAAAAATCCGATTTAGTGATTATTGCTGCTCGTCCTGCAATGGGTAAAACTGCTTTGGTATTAACAATGGCACGTAATGCTGCTGTCGATTTTAATAAACCTGTAGCTGTTTTCTCTTTAGAGATGTCATCCTTACAACTTGTTACTCGTTTAATTGCAAGTGAATCTGAACTATCATCCGAAAAATTAAAAAAAGGAAACTTAGAGGATTACGAATTTCAACAACTCAACGATAAAATCAGAAAACTTTCCGAAGCTCCTTTATTTATTGATGATACACCAGGCTTATCCGTTTTTGAATTGCGTGCAAAAGCCCGAAGATTAAAAGAACAACATAAAATCGAGTTACTTGTTGTCGATTATTTACAATTAATGACAGCTGGTGGAGAAGGGAAAGGAAATCGTGAACAAGAAATTGCTACCATTTCACGTTCTCTTAAAGGATTAGCCAAAGAATTGGAAATACCTGTTATTGCACTATCACAATTAAGTCGTGCAGTTGAAACAAGAGGTGGAGACAAACGCCCACAACTTTCCGATTTACGTGAATCTGGTGCTATCGAACAAGATGCCGATATGGTTATGTTCATTCATCGCCCAGAATACTATAACATCACTGAAGATGAAAATGGAGGTTCAACTCTTGGTGTTGCCGAATTAATTATTGCAAAACATCGTAACGGACCAGTAGATTCAGCTAAAACACGATACATTGGCCAGTTTACAAAATTTGC
This sequence comes from Bacteroidota bacterium, assembly GCA_043783695.1. Taxonomy (GTDB): domain Bacteria; phylum Bacteroidota; class Bacteroidia; order 2-12-FULL-35-15; family 2-12-FULL-35-15; genus 2-12-FULL-35-15. Next base: position 5,641 of record JAYVZC010000177.1, on the reverse strand, counting down.
TGACTTAGATCTGCTAGATCAAAATTTTGATTCTAACACTTCATCCAATAGACTATCACCAGCAACGGATTTTGATTCACAATCCAATTCCGTTATTCGTGGTTCTAAAATGAATGATATTGAAGAAGATCATCCTTTTTAATTTTTATCAAATGAAACGTATCAAAATTATTTTAATTTTAATTTTAATTTTAATCACAACTCTTGCAAAAGCATCTTTTGTTCTTATCCCAATGGACCTAGAACAAAAAGATCATTTGAAAGCATACGGTGTTGCCTATTGGGTTTTAAAGCAAGATGGCGAAGTGCACTGGCTTCTAAATTATCGTGGCGGAAGCTTTATGATAAAAGGTGCAAAATCAATTGAAAACGAATGTACCATTAGAGGTGTTACATTTGAAGTAATTGCCGATTCCAGATCGACTGCTATTCTTTTAGAAATTTCCAACCCGGAAGTAAATATGGAAGATGTGAAATTAGAAAAAGCTCCCAAAGTAGCTGTCTATTCTCCCAAAATGAAACAGCCCTGGGATGATGCAGTAACATTGGTTCTTACTTATGCTGAAATTCCGTATGATGTTATTTATGACGAAGACATCATGAAAGATAAATTGGCAACCTACGACTGGCTCCATCTGCATCACGAAGATTTTACCGGCCAGTACGGACGATTTTGGTTTGGATATCGCAATTCAGCTTGGTATCAAGAACAGCAAAGGAATTTAGAAGCTAGTGCTAAATCTCTTGGTTTCAATAAAGTTTCGGAAATGAAATTGGCGGTCGCTAAAAAAATTCGTGATTTTACTTCCGGAGGAGGATTTCTTTTCTCGATGTGTTCAGCTCCAGATAGCTATGATATTGCTTTAGCAGCAGATGGCTTAGATATTTGCGAAAGCATGTTCGATGGCGATGGGACTACCCCAAACTATAACCAAAAGCTCGATTATTCAAAAACATTTGCATTCACAAATTTCACTTTAAGCACCAATCCAAGTGAATACGCAAAATCAAACATTGATACTTATAATACTCGAAAACAAAAATATGGAATAACTAAAACAAATGATTTATTTACATTGTTTGAATATTCCGCCAAATGGGATGTTGTCCCAACAATGTTATGTCAAAACCACGAGCAAATAATAAAAGGTTTTTGGGGACAAACTGTTGGATTTGATATAGCATTTATTAAGCCAAATGTATTGATTTTAGGGGAAAACAAAGCGGCTAACGAAGCTAGATATATTCATGGAACTTATGGAAAAGGAACATTTACATTCTACAGTGGTCACGATCCGGAAGACTATGAACACAGAGTTGAAGATCCACCAACAGATTTAAGTTTACATCCAAATTCTCCTGGATACCGCTTAATATTAAACAACATTCTTTTTCCGGCTGCTAAAAAGAAAAAACAAAAAACTTAACTACAATAAATCAATTATTTTTTTTAAATCCTCAATATGCAATGGTTTAATTAAAAAACCCTTCATATTTGTTCCTTTAGCTCTTTCCATAACTAAAGGCTCTGAATTTCCGGTCACATAAATAACAGGGACGCTTAACTGTTTTTGAATTTCAATCATTGCTTGTATACCATCCATCTCACCTTCTAAACGTATGTCCATTAATATAAAATCAGGAAAATTTCTGAGAGCTGATTTTATTGCATCTAGGGCATTTGTGACAGTATCAATTACATCACAACCAATTTTTTCAAGATATTTTCTATGTACTAATGCTAAAATAAAATCATCTTCAACTAATAATGCCTTTTTCATAAAATATTTTATGCTTTAAATTTAAAATTAAAAATTGTTCCAATCCCACTCTCGTATGAATATTCCCCTTTTAGTTGCTTCGAAAACGCTTCAATTAAGGAAATACCTATAGAAGAATTACCATCATCGCAATTGGTTTTGTCAAACCCTACACCATTATCACTTATTGTCAAAATATAGAAATCACCTTCTTTTTGCAAAGACAAATCAATAATACCATCTTTCCTTCCAACAAACGCATGTTTATATGCATTTGAAAGAACTTCATTCACTAAAAGGCCGCATGGAATTGCTCTACTTACGGACAAATGAATCGTATCAAATTTTCTATTGAGCATAATATTATTTGAAATAGATGGATATGTTTTTCTAATTTCATCTGTTAGTGTATGCATATACCTACCAAACTCTATCTGAGATAAATTATTGAACTGATAAAGGGACTCATGTATTAAACTCATAGATTTAATACGATTTCTACTATCTGTTAAAATTGTCTTAATTTGCTCGTCATTAGTCGACAACATCTGTAAATCAAGCATTCCAGAGACAACGGCCAAATTATTTTTTACTCTATGATGTGTTTCAGATAGAAGAGTTTCTATTTCACTTAATGATTCTTGCAATTTTATACTTGTGCTTTTTCTTTCCACAATTTCAGACTTTAACAAATCTTCGTTCTCTAATAGGATGGCATTTTTTTCTATTAATGCAATATTTATCTTTTTGTTAAAACTAGCAAAATTTACTGCTATTAGTATGCAAAAAGATAAAGCTAAAAAAATATTAATGGAATACAAGAAATCAATAATTTGACTAGAAACAACTTCAATAGCATTTACACCAGTATAATATAATACTACAAGAATTAAAATAGAAAATAGATATATTGATATTGTCATTATGAAAACCTTTAATTCATCCAAACCAAATAATGACAATACAATCAAAGGGCTTGTAAAATAATACAAATGAAATCCAGAAGAAAATCCGTAGAAAAGACTCAAATAAAAAACGCTGAAATTAGTTGCAACTACAACAAATATTTGGGAAATTTTAAATTTTTGTAAATAATTATAATATAAACTAAAGATGAATAAAAGTTGAGCACCAAAAAAAACAAATGCTGAAGAATAGTATTTCATATAAAAAGAAAACAAAATATACGGAATAGTATAGGCTATACATAGCAAACAAAACTTATTAATAATTTTTATCCGATTAGATATGTGCATAGGCATAGTAGAATTTATGCCAAGCATTAATATATTATTAAAGTTTCTTTTCAAAAATAGAGAATTTTAGTTCTTTTAAAAGTAATAAATGATTTTCATATTAGCTAAAACTGTTGTTATTTTTATCACTAATCATAAAACCGCCAGGAAACACCTAACTTAAAAGCCCTATCATTCATTGGATAATGTGGCGTCATCTGATATTTGTTTCCCATCCAGCCATAATTTAAATGATCTATTTTAAAGAATACTCTAACTGTTTTTACTTTAATATTGATGAAAAAATCAATAAAAGGGTAATTACCATATTTTTTATTGTCTTGCAAATAAAATTGTGCAGTTGCGGGCATATAAGCGTTGGCAAAATACTCAGAAGCAAAAAATACGGACGCTCCTATTTGCATACTCATTACATTTTTAAATAAATCGTTTTCATAATATAACGAATGTTCCAAAACAAATTGAGGCAACCTAATTATAGTAGAATTAGGAACATATTGATACTGGATATTATTGTTTAAGTGCCAATTATAAAAATTAAACTCTTTTTTCAAATGAGCAGATAAAATAGGAATGCTCCCATTGTATTGTCTAGCAATAGCGTAATTATCAAAATAAACCGGATTACTATACTGTCTGTAATCAACTCCTATGGCCAATTTATATTTTTTTATAGAAAAAGTTAAACCTGAACTATTCTCAGCAATTTTATCAAAATTATTATTCCATTTAAAATGATTTGAAGAATATCTACTATAAACAAAATCAGGCATTTGTAAGGATGAACTAATATTAAATGTCAAAAATGTTAGACTATCAAAAACACTTTTTTTAATAGAGCCATTAAATGAATAATCATCTTTATTATATCCTGTAAAACAATATTTACCCGAAATACTATAGAAAAAATTGTTATTTGAATATGTGTTAAACAATTCTCCTCCAACAATAACATTATTAAATACTGTATCAATTTCTCTCTGTTTAACAAATATAAATTGATCTCTAACACTTACCCCTATCCCGAATTTATCAATTAAACCTCTATGTTTTTTATTGTCAACCCTCTTCCATGATAATTGATTTTCAAATTTCAAATTATATGTTGAATCATACGTTTGCAATGAATCATAATATATGTTTGAATAAAATCCTGACAACGGGTCCCCATCCTCATATTTCAGCAAATTATCCTCAATAGTTGTTGATAAGACAAGATAGCTATTGGGAATTATAAAGAACATTGAAGAAGTGTCATTTCTTTTACGGCCCAAATTAATGTATTGATTAATAAAAATACTTCTATTCAAATGGCTACGTTTTGCTGAAGACAAATTTACATCGAGTAATCTTTTGTCTAAGTTTGCTCCATTCTCAAAAACAGAATCGCTTGCGATGCCCCCATTTTCGCTATTCTGCAAATAATTATACATGAAACCAAACAATAAATTATATCTGTTACTATTTGATTTATAAACAGACGAAAAAGAAATAAGGTTGTCGTTTGTATTTTGTCTCAAATAAAAGCCCTCGGAACGTATTCGAAAAAAATTGGCCGTTATGTTCCAATTTTTATTGACATTAAAAGAAAATGTCATTTTAAAATCCTGTTCTTTTTTTGATCCGATAACATAAAAAAGATCTGTATAAGGAATATGTGTGTCAAAAAAGCTTAAGGTGCTTTTACTATAGAAGTAATTTTCGAAATTATTTTTGGAATATCGAAAACCAATTTGACCAAAAAAATTTTGAAAGAAAAAATCACTAAAAGCTAACCCGGTATTACCCAAAATGTTATGAGGCAAGTAGTTTTGGAAATTGTTGAGAGAATTCTCTACAGAATTTATAGAATCAGTATATTCAAATTGCTTTGAATTAAAAAAAATTATAGTTGTTTTTGCGGGAAATTTCAAAGTGTCGCCATTTCCAGAAAAACAGAAATGTGATAAAAAAATGAAGTAAAAAAAAATTGCTTTATAATCCGCCATTTATTAGAATGTAGTTTACAAAAATAATATTTAATAAATAAAAAAGCCTCAATTCTTTTATAGAATTGAGGCTAATTTAAAAGTGGCAACGACATACTCTCCCACATATTACTGTAGTACCATCTGCGCTGGTGGGCTTAACTTCTCTGTTCGGAATGGGAAGAGGTGGACCTCACCGCTATAGTCACCTAAAATCATAATCCGTTTTTGCGGATATAATAAGATTGACAAAATAAAGAAAGAAAATACAACAATAATAAAATTAACAAATTAGAGATACGAGTTTAATAAGAAAGCTAACGGGTAATTAGTATTGCTCAGCTTTGACATTACTGTCTTTACACTTACAACCTATCAACGTAGTAATCTTCTACGACCCTTTGAAGAAATCTTATCTTGAGGCGAGTTTCGCACTTAGATGCTTTCAGCGCTTATCTCATCCGAACATAGCTACCCAGCGATGCAGTTGACACCACAACTGGTACACTAGCGGTCCGTCCGACTCGGTCCTCTCGTACTAGAGTCAGGTCCTCTCAAATTTCTAACGCCCACAACAGATAGGGACCGAACTGTCTCACGACGTTCTGAACCCAGCTCGCGTGCCACTTTAATCGGCGAACAGCCGAACCCTTGGGAC
>JAYVZC010000176.1:0-10230 GCA_043783695.1 Bacteroidota bacterium | reverse complement strand
AAAGCTCCTTTACTTTTGATTTTAGACCGAATAACCGATGTACGTAATTTTGGAGCAATAGCCCGTACAGCTGAATGTTCCGGTGTTGATGCCATCATAATCCCTGCATACGGTGCGGCACAAATTAATGCGGATGCAATAAAAACTTCTGCCGGTGCCTTACATAAAATTTCTGTTTGTCGCGAAGAAAACTTAAAAACTGTAATTGATTTTTTAAAAGAATGTGGTGTGCAGATTGTTTCTTGTACAGAAAAAACTACTGATTATTATTTTCAAATTGATTTTACTATACCTACGGCTATTATTATGGGTTCGGAAGAAGATGGAATTTTAAATGAATACTTGCAAAAGTCGGATGGGAAAGCAAAAATTCCTTTGTTGGGAGAAATTGGATCTTTAAATGTATCGGTTGCCGCTGGAATTATTTTATACGAAGCTGTTAGTCAACGTTTAGTTCACTAAGATGAATTTCACTGATAGAAAATATTTTCCTTTCTTATTTCTATTCTTCATCGTACTTATTTCACGGTTGCCTTTTTTGTCGGCTGGATACGGTGTTGAAGAAGATTCCTGGGGAATTGCTTTAGCCGCATTTCACACATATACCACGGGTATTTACGAAGCTTCACGATTTCCGGGACATCCTATTCATGAGTTTATTTATTCTACTTTCTGGGGACATGCTCCTGTCTTTTATAATTTCTTTAGTGCCCTTTTTAGTGCAATTGCGACTGTCTTTTTTGCGCTCATTCTAAAAGAATTAAAATTCAAACATTTTTTTATTGCTTCCTTAGCTTTTGCTTTTACGCCTGTTTTTTATATTAGCTCTACTTATAGTATTGATTTTGTTTGGACCATTTGTTTTATTTTAATTAGTCTTTATTGCCTGTTAAAAAATCAATTCATTGTTTGTGGAATATTTCTTGGATTGGCTGTTGGCTGCAGAATTACAAGTGGTGCGATGATTTTACCTTTTGTGATTTTATGTTGGCAGAAAAACGATTTGAAAAACAATATTAAAAAGGCTGCCAAAATTGGTTTGTCGCTTATTGTGTTTGCAATTATTTCTTATTTGCCTTTGATAATAGAATATGGTTATTCCTTTTTTATGTATTACGATCAATTTCCTTATCCTTCCATAGCGAAAGTGGTTTACAAAATGGTTCCAGGAGTTTTTGGATTTTTAGGAGTTTTGGGAATCACGATTTGTCTGGTCTCCATTTTTAAGAATCGAAATAATAGAATAACTGGAGCATTGTTTGAAAATGGACTAAGCAAGAAAATAGTATTGGCAAGTATAGTCGTGATAGTATTGTTTACCATCTCCTATTTGCGATTGCCGCAGAAGTCGGGCTATATGATTACAATTATTCCATTTGTGATTGTTCTTTTCGGAAACTATTTAAATAGTAAAATGTTTAATTTCTTGTGTAGTACATTGATTTTGTCTTCTTTCTTTTGCGGAATTAATTTGACCGATAAGTTAAGAGGTTCGGAGTATACAACTATGGCTTATACTTTTAAAGTATCAGGACAAGAGTTGTTTTTTGATCTTTTTTCTGGTCCCATTTTTTCAGATTATTCAAAGAGAAAACAAAAAATAAAATACACGAATGAAGTAATAGAAAAAGCAAAAACAATCATTCCCAAAACGGTTGTAATTGCTGGTTGGTGGTACAACGAGATTATGATAACCATAATTGATAAACCAGAAAATAAAAGAGTAATTTATGAAGGCTATATTGACGAAGCAAAAATGAATCAATACATTTCAGAAGGATATGTGATTACATTTTTGCCGGAACAAAATATTTACAACGATCAAATGTTTAACATGCATTCAACCGATAAAATTGCCAAAGAATTTTAAGGTTGATAAGTTTTCGAATTCTAAAATTGATATTCAATAGATTTTAACTAATTTCGAAGACAATTAAAAAGGAAAAATGCCGACAATCGAACAATCATACGAAATGAATGCTACCCCGGAGCAAGTGTTTGAAGCATTAGTAAATGCGGATATTATACAAGATTGGAGTGGTGATGAAGCAAAGATGGGCTCAGAAGTTGGGGCTAAGTTTTCACTTTGGGGTGGACAAATGTTTGGAACTAATCTAGAAGTCGTTAAAAATAAAAAATTAGTTCAAGAATGGTGTTACGACCAATGGGAAAAACCTTCCAAAGTTACCTTTACTATAAAAGGAAAAGGAAAAAAAACAATTGTCGATTTATTTCATGAAGATGTGCCTGAAAAATCTGTAAACAGCATAGCTGATGGTTGGGGCACTTATTATTTAGGTGCCATTCAAGATATGTTTGACGAAGCAAACTCATAATGCACAAACTAATTTTATTTTTTCTTTGTATTCTCTTATTTTCTTGTGAAAAAAAATTTTCCATTTCCGATTTTTCTTGGTTACAAGGAAAATGGATTGGAACTGATGATGGATTGGCATTTTTTGAAAAGTGGGATTCGATTTCAGAAAATATGATGCATGGAAAGGGTGGAGCAATTTCTGGAAAAGACACTGTATTCTCAGAAAAATTAAAAATTGAACAGCGAGGAGAAAATATTTTCTATGTTCCTACTGTTAAAGAAAATGCTAGTCCGGTTGATTTTAAATTTATGGGGTATAAAAACGACAGCCTGATTTTTGAAAACCCTCTTCACGATTTTCCTCAACGCATCATTTATTTTCAACTTCCCAATAACAAGCTGTATGCTTGTATAGATGGCTTAAAGGCAGGAAAATACTCTAGAATTGAATTTTCCTACCAAAAGACGGAATAAGGGAATTAGGTTATTTCAGTACATTTTCTTAAATTTATTACTCCAAATTTCTACCCAATGAAAAAAGTGTACTCTATTTTTCTTTTTCTTGTTTGTGTTATTAATTATACAAATATAGTTGCGCAATCTTGCCAACAGATACACAATCCGATTTTATCAGATAAATCGCAATTCCAAGATATTACCACAATGGCTTCTAATTTACGAAGTGATACAGTTAACATTTTAAAATATACTATTAACTTAAATATCACCGATTTTACAACGAATGTAATCAAGGGAAATACTGCTGTTAAGTTTACTCCTAAGATGAACGGTTTAAATAAATTGAATTTAGATTTATTGGTGCTAATTGTTGATTCTGTTGAAATTGCTGGCGTAAACCTTTCTATTTCTTATAATGATACGATTCTGCAAGTAAATTTACCAACTACTTATAATATTGGTGATACTGCTACAGTTATTGTCTATTATAGAGGAACACCACAAGGCGATGCATCGGGTTGGGGAGGGTTTTATTTTCAAAGTGGATACGCCTATAATTTAGGTGTTGGCTTCGCAGCTTTGCCACACGTATATGGAAGAGTTTGGTTTCCGTGTTTCGATAATTTTGTGGAGCGCTCTTCTTATGAATTTAATATTACAACTAATGGAGGAAAAACTTCTTATTGTAATGGATATTTAGCTAACGATACAATAGATGGAAGTGCTAATAGAACACGCAAATGGATTTTGAACGAACAAATTCCTAGTTATTTGGCTTGTGTTGCAGTTGCAAATTACGCTCAAATAAATCAAACATACAGTGGTATTGCTGCTACTATTCCTATTGTTATTGCTGCTGTTGCAACAGATACTACTAATGTGAAAAATTCATTCATCAATCTTCCTATAGCATTAGCAACTTTCGAAAATCATTTTGGCGCTTTTATGTGGAACAAAGTTGGATATAGTATGGTTCCTTTTAATTCAGGTGCAATGGAGCATGCTACAAATATTGCTTACCCTAAAGCAACTGCAAACGGAAGCACAACATATCAATATTTATATGCGCACGAATTATCGCATCATTGGTTTGGTGATTTAGCAACTTGTCGAACGGCTGAAGACATGTGGTTAAACGAAGGCTGGGCGCACTATTGTGAATTTTTATTTTTCGAAACATTGAATGGCTATCCCAATTATTTGACCTATGTCAGAAATAATCACGAAAAAAATTTACAATTTCTTGCTCCCAAAGAAGGCGTTTTAACACTATCAAATATTCCTCAAACATTTACTTATGGCGATCACGTTTATAATAAAGGTGCTGATGTTGCTCATACTATGAGAGGTTATATGGGTGATAGTTTGTTTTTTTATTCTGTAAGAACATATTTAGCGAACAACAATTATAAAGATGTTTCTAGTTTGGATTTCAAAAATGCATTAACTGCCGCAAGCGGAATGGACATGACCGACTTTTTTAATGGCTGGGTATTTAATCCTGGATGGCCTCATTTTTCAATAGATTCATCCGTTGTTGTTCCAAGTGGTACTAATTATAATGTTACCGTTTTTGTAAAACAAAAATTAACGAATGCTCCAGCCTATTTTAGTAATGTTCCTTTGGAAGTTACTTTTAAAGGAGTTAACTGGACAGAGAATACACAAAAATTTTTAATGTCGGGTGCTAATGCTTCATTCGGTTTTACTGTTCCTTTTAATCCTGTATTTGTTGCATTGAATATGGGTGAAAAAATTAGTCACGCCATTGCTCCTGAATTTAAAACATTAAAAACTATTGGCTCAACTTCATTTTCAAATGCAAAATTTACAATTAATGTTTTAAATATTGTTGATTCTGCTTTTATTCGTGTTGAACATAATTATACAGCACCGGATCCTGCTTATGCTATTCCTTATCGTTTATCTCCCAATCATTATTGGAAAGTTGACGGTATTTTGCCTTCTACTTTTAAGTCGAAAGCAACAATTTATTATGATGGCAGAACTCTTGGTTTTTCTGGAAACTATTGGTTAGATAATAATTTAATTACAACATTTGAGGATAGTTTGGTTTTGCTTTATCGTAGAGATGCTTCTGTAAATTGGAGCTTGTATCCTTATTACACAAAAAACATGCAGGCCAACAATACTGATAAACGTGGAATCATTACTATTGACTCGTTACAAATGGGTGAATACGTTTTTGCGATGATGGACTATACTTCAGGAATTCAAAACAATGCTGCGGTTAAGGATAATCAATATCTTAAAGTATACCCCAATCCTGCAAATGATAAGATAACTGTAGATTTAGTATCTACCGGAATAAAAATTTCTGATAATTCAATGCTTATGGTTACAGATGTTTCAGGAAAAATTATACAAAAAGAAAAAGTGAATCAGCAAAATACAATCAGTATAAATATATCAACGTTTTCAAACGGAATATATTTTATTTCTTTGAAAACAAAAGAAGGAATTGTTGCAAAAAGTAAATTTGTTGTTGTACACTAGTATGACAAGTTTGTAACTTATCTTTTTGAAAATGAATAAAACAAATTTGATATTACACAGGTTAAAACCTGTGATACACTGCAGGCTTTGCCTATTTTAGTTATGGGATATAAAAGTACACAAGAGTGCATTGACGATTTAGAAAAACACGGACATCTCATTCGTGTAAAAGAAGAAGTTAGCTCCGAATTAGAAATGGCTGCTATTCATCTTCGAGTATTTGAAAATAATGGTCCTGCTATTTTATTTGAGAACATTAAAGGTTGCAAATTCAAAGCTGTTTCTAATTTATACGGTTCTGTTGATCGAAGTAAATTTATTTTCAGAGACACCATCGAAAAAATAAAAATACTTATCGATTTAAAAAATTATCCGATGGAGGCTATTAAGCATCCTTTTAAATATGCTAATGTTGGCCTGACTGCATTTTCTGCACTTCCTAAAAAATCACGATTCAGTAATCCTGTTTTACAAAATCAAACAACTCTTTCATCTTTACCGCAAATAAAATGCTGGCCAAATGATGGTGGTGCATTTGTAACACTTCCTTTGGTATATACCGAAGACATTGATAAACCCGGAATAATGAATTCTAATTTAGGAATGTATCGCATTCAGATTAGTGGCAATGACTACATAAAAGATAAAGAAGCAGGTTTGCATTATCAGTTGCATCGTGGAATTGGTGTGCATCAAACAAAATCAAATGCAAAAGGACAGCCTTTGAAAGTAAGTATTTTTGTCGGAGGTCCGCCTTCACTTACATTGGGTGCTGTAATGCCTTTGCCGGAAGGAATGAGTGAATTGACATTTGCAGGAGCTTTAGGAAATCGAAGAATAAGATATACTTACGAAGATGATTTTTGTATTGCTTCGGATGCTGATTTTGTAATTACGGGTGAAGTTTATCCTAACGAAAATAAACCTGAAGGTCCGTTTGGTGATCATTTAGGTTACTACAGTTTGAAACACGATTTTCCTTTGATGCGCATTCATAAAGTGTATCACCGCAACAATGCTATTTGGCCTTTTACAGTTGTAGGACGACCACCACAAGAAGATACCAGCTTCGGAGCGTTGATTCACGAAATAACAGGAAATGCTATTTCAAATGAGATTCCCGGATTAAAAGATGTTCATGCAGTGGATGCTTCCGGTGTCCATCCTTTGCTTTTGGCAATTGGAAGCGAACGATATACTCCTTATAATAATGAACGCAAGCCCCAGGAAATTTTAACCATAGCTAATCACATTCTTGGGAAAGGACAATTAAGTCTGGCGAAATATTTATTCATAATAGCCGGAGAAGACAATCCAAAATTAACAACACACGATGTAGCAGATTATTTCAAACATGTTTTGGAACGAGTTGATTGGACAAGAGATCTGCATTTTCACACAAGAACATCTATTGACACATTGGATTATAGCGGAGATGGATTAAACAGTGGAAGTAAAGTGGTGATTGCTGCAGCGGGAGAAAAGAAAAGAGAATTGGGAACAACATTGCCTGATTTTAATTTACCCGATGGATTTAAAAACCCGAAAGTTTTAATGCCTGGAGTGATTGCTATTCAATCAGAAAAATATATAGATGCTCAAATATCTGAAAAGCAAATATTAAAACTGAGCGAAATCACTTTTAGTATGTCACTTCGAGCGGAGTCGAGAAGCGATAATCAACGCCTAAGTTTCCCGCTAATTATAATTTGTGACGATTCAGATTTCGTCTCTAAGAATTTAAATAATTTTTTATGGACAACTTTTACAAGAAGTAATCCTTCTCATGATATTTATGGTGTTGACAGTTTTATTGAAAACAAACACTGGGGTTGCAGAGGTTCGTTGATCATCGATGCACGCATTAAGCCACATCACGCACCGCCATTAATTAAAGATCCTGAAATCGAAAAGCGTGTGGACGCTTTAGGTTTGAAAGGAAAGTCACTGTTTGGGATAATTTAATAAATGAAAAAAAATTTCTTATATATTCTTTTTTCTGTTATTATCTTGATAGCTTCTTGTTTTTCTTATTGGTTTTATTCACTTGTTGCTAAGTGGCCGCATTTGGATTTTAGCAAAACAAAGGAATATTTCTTTCTTTTCAAAGATTCAGAGATAAAAAATTTGGATAGGAATTTATGTAGTACAGAGGTTGGAAATAAGTATGTTTATAATTTTTTTAATTATAAACATGTTGACTTTATTTCAGTTTGGGAGTTTAAAAAACTAAAAAAGTTAAATTTTAGAACACCTCTTATTAATCAAAACAAGCACCTCGATAATAAAAAATTTGAATTTGGTATGGGAGACATTGCGTATCACAATCCGATAATTCTTTATGGAAATGATATAGAGTTTAATGACAATTTTCAAATCGATTTGGACGAAAAATCAATAATAAATAAATTGATTGATGGCCCTAATTATAGTGGTTTTTACGCTGAGATTAATGGAATGGCATTCGCTAATGGAGAAAGAAACGTAATTCGTTTTAATTACCCCAAAGGAAAGGTTTCAACTATGTTAATACTATACAAAAAGAGCAATAACTTTTATGTCATAATGGTACGGTCAAATAAGTCAATTGATCCCAATGTCATTAAGATATTTAATTTACAATAGAGTAAAAATTATTTTTTCTAATTCTTGATGCCAAACTTGATTTAATATTATCGCCTGAATTTATTTTTGCTGTTCAAATGCAATCATATAATCATCCAATTTTCCTTCATCAGGTGTTGGTTCCAATATTTTTCCATCTTTACAATATTCAATTATTTTTTCTGCACTTCTTTTTTGAGCATTGTTAAGATGTTTTTTAGACAAATACTTTTCAGCCATTTTAATTGCTTCATCAAAATTGCTATTATAATGATAGGCAAGAGCTAAATAGAACTCAATATCTTCTGCCTTTTTGTTGTTTTTATATACTTCAGCTAGGAGATGCAATCCTTGTTCATGTTCTTCTTCCTTAAACAAACAACAAATTCCAGTCATGTATTTTAAAAACCCTTCCTTAGGATGTTCCGCTTGTAATTGATTTAAAAAAGGGAATGCCATAACAAAATTTTGATCATCAAACATAGCTTGTGCGACATTTAATGAGTCAAGTTCTGTGATTCTCCATTTGGAAGAGGAATGATTTTTTTGCGAAAAGATGTTCGATGCTACTAGCAACAGAAACATCAAAAAGATCTTTGTTTTCATGAGTCATAGGATTTATATTTTAAATCAGTTTATTTATCAGCAAAGATGAAAGGCATATCTGATAAGATCCACGATTAAAAACGACAACACGATTTACGAATTTTACAGTATTATCCAATAGGAGTCATTGGACTGTATTTTACCGGATGGATTGGCCAAGGTATCCGGCTCTCATCACAAGGGTGAATCTTCTGTATAGTTAGACGAATATAAAATGATAGAGTTTCAAAAAAGCGCCATAAAATTAGAGTATTATTTCCTCAAAATAGTAATTTCAACCCGTCTGTTTACCTTTGCATCAGCTTCATAGCGGTCGTCTGCAATTATGGGCTTGTTTCTGCTAAATCCTTTGTAGGTCATTCTTGATTCGTCAATTCCTTTTTTGATGAGGTATTGGTAAACCGTTTTTGCTCTCATAATGGACAAAGGCATATCATCAAAACAACAAACATGTCCGTCAATTTCAATTTCCAATGTTGGATTCTCTTTCATTGTTTTTAGCAAGAGTTCCAAAGTAGGTTTAGCTTCCGGCAATAAAACAGCTGTTCCTCCTTCGAAATTCAAATTTTGAAGAATTAATGTTTTTCCTACTTCTAGATCAGCAATTGTGCTGGTTTCTGAAAATGTTTTTTTTGGTTCAATTAGTTCACTGGTGATTATTATTTCTTCGGCAACTGGTTTGTATTGTTGTACTATTTTCGGATCTTCATTTTCTTTTGTCTGGTTATTATTATTAAATGAAGCAATAATCTCAACTCTTCTGTTTTTAGATTTACCATCCTCTGTGGTATTGTCAGCAATTGGATTAGATGTAGAATATCCTTTGAAAGAAAAATTTGCATTCAGATCTTTATTTTTGAAATAATTGAAAACAGATTCCGCCCTGAAGTCTGAAAGAATTTGATTGAATCTATCAATTCCGGTATTATCGCAATAACCATTGATCGTTATTTGTAAGCCACTCTTATCTTTAAATGAACTAACTAGTGAATCCAATGATTTTATAGCCGCTGGTTTTAATTCACTTTTATTGGAGTCAAATTGTATAATAGATTTTGTTTGTGCGGATGCGATAACGTTAATTACGATCGTAAGAAATATTAAAATAACCTTTTTCATAAACTGATTTTATTAGATAACGCAGAATAATGAAAAAGACACAAAAAAATCCTCAGTAATTACTGAGGATTTTTATTTTATGCTTTTGTTGCAGCTTCAGCAGCAGCAATTTTCTTTTTGATGCCTTCGGTTGTAATAGAACCTGGTCGCTCAATTGGATGACCCAATGCTCTGTCCCAAATCAAAGAAGCCAAAACTCCTAACGAACGAGAAACTCCAAACAATACAGTGTAGAATTCGTGTTCCACCATTCCGTAATGCGTTAACAAAACACCTGAGTGAGAATCAACATTTGGCCAAGGGTTTTTAATTTTTCCTGTACTTTCCAAAATCGGAGGAGCAACTTTGTAAACCATTTGTACAATTTCACAAAGATCATCAGCACCTTGTGGTTTAATATAACGATAGTAGAAATCTTGTTGCGCAGAAAAACGAGGATCTGTTTTACGCAACACAGCATGTCCGTATCCCGGAACAACTTTTCCATCTGCTAAAGTTTTTTTAATGTATTCTTCAATTTGTTTTTCCGATGGCAATCCACCGCCTAAATTTTCACGCAATTCTAAGATCCAACTCAATACTTCTTGGTTTGCTAATCCATGTAAAGG
>JAYVZC010000175.1:0-4358 GCA_043783695.1 Bacteroidota bacterium | reverse complement strand
CTACTACTGTAGGGTCGAGCAAGGTTGATATATCTCCCAAATTACTTACATCTCCTTCTGCAATTTTCCGTAAAATTCTTCTCATTATTTTCCCACTTCGCGTTTTTGGGAGCCCGCTTACTATTTGGATCTTGTCGGGTTTTGCAATTGGTCCAACAAATTTATTTACCGTTTCACTAATCTCCTTTTTGAGTTTATCTATATCTTTCCTTTGATGTTCAGGAATTACATAAGCATAAATTGCCCAACCTTTAATAGGGTGAGGGAAACCAACTACAGCACTTTCAACAATATCAGGATGTTGATTGATTGCATTTTCTATTTCCGCTGTTCCCAACAAATGTCCCGAAACTTTAATTACATCATCCACCCTTCCGGTGATTCGGTAATAGCCATCTTCATCGCGCCTGCAGCCATCTCCTGTAAAATAATATCCTTTATATTGAGAGAAATAAGTTTCTTTGCATCGTTGGTGATTTCCATAAGTTGTTCGAATAATCCCCGGCCAAGGAAATTTAAAACACAATCGCCCTTCCACATTATTTCCGACAAGTTCTTTTCCGTTCTCATCTATCAGTGCAGGTTGAACTCCCGGTAATGGAAGAGTTGCAAATCCAGGTTTTGTTTTTGTAATTCCCGCCAAAGGTGAAATCATAATTCCACCTGTTTCTGTTTGCCACCAAGTATCTACAATTGGGCACTTTCCTTTTCCGATATTTTCGTTGTACCAATTCCATGCTTCTACATTTATAGGTTCACCAACTGTTCCTAAAACTCTTAATGAATCCAGTTTATAGGGTTTTACAAAATCTAACCCTAATGCTTCCAACGAACGAATGGCAGTTGGTGCCGTGTAAAATATATTTACTTTATGTTTGTCAATCACTTGCCAAAATCTTCCTGCATCAGGATAAGTTGGAATTCCTTCGAACATTAAAGAAGTAGCGCCTGCTAAAAGTGGTCCATATAAAAGATAGGAATGCCCTGTAATCCAACCAATATCTGCTGTACACCAATAAATTTCACCTTTATTAAATTGAAAAACATTTTCAAATGTATATTTTGTAAAAACCATATACCCTGCACTTGAGTGAACCACCCCTTTCGGTTTACCGGTAGAACCGGAAGTATATAAAATAAATAATGGATCTTCCGAATCCATTGTTTCTGCAGGACAATCAGAACTTACTTTCTCAATTTCATCCTGCCACCAAACATCGCGCTCTTTATTCATTATCACTTCAGTATTCGTTCGTTTTGCCACGATTACCTTTTTTACAGAAGGACATGTCTTCAACGCTTCATCAACAACACTTTTCAAGGGAATATCTTTCGCTCCACGAAATCCACCATCAGACGTTATTACAATATTACATTCTGCATCATGAATTCTATCGGATAAAGATTGAAAAGAAAATCCTCCGAACACAACTGAATGAATAGCACCAATTCTGGCACAAGCTAAAACTGCAATTGCTAATTCCGGAATCATTGGCATATAAATGCAAATACGATCTCCGTTTTTTGCACCATTATTTTTTAGAACATTTGAAAAGCGACAAACCTCTGCATGAAGTTCTTTATAAGAAATTTTTTTTCCTTCTTCTTTCGGATTGTTGGGCTCCCATATAATTGCTGTTTGATCGCCTTTATCGATAAGGTGTCTGTCCAAACAATTTTCGGTGATATTTAATTTTCCTCCATCAAACCATTTAAAGCTTGGCTCATCAAAATTCCACTCAAGCACTTTGTCCCATTTCTTTTTCCAAACAAATTCTTCTGCTTGTTTTTCCCAAAAAACTTCAGGATTTTCTATACTGCGCTTATACTCTACTTGATATTGTTCGAAGGATGTAATACGAGACATACTGATTCATTTTAAGATTATTCAAATTTAGGCGATTTTTTTACTATATTTATTATCTAAAACCATTAAAGTGAAAAAAAATTTCTTATTTATAGTAGAAGTGTTTTGTATAGTAGCACTTCTTACATCTTCGTGTAAAGATAAAAAAGGCACATCCGATACTCCATTGCCACAAAGTAGTTTAGGGGGAATTGATGCTAATACATCTGTTGCAGGATATAACATTTTAGCACGTTTGCCGGGTATTTGGAACGGCCCTGTAACCTCTACAACTGCATTAGGTAGCTATCCCGAGTGGATTGTTGATTTTCGTCCGATTTCCGGTGCTCAAGTTTCTGCAAAAAATGAATTGGATTCGGTAAATAATATTTTGATGGGATTTTTTATTGTGAAACATGCAGGAGCTTATAAAATGGCTTTTCGTAACGGAGGAGGATTTGCAGGTTCACAACGTATTGCTTATGCTGTAATTGATAGCGTTTCGGAAACTACAAATAATTATTTTTATCGCTTCTCGGATTTTAAAGCAGGTAAAAATCGAGTATATGCCGATATACTTTTTAAAGACGATAGTTTAATTTTTCATGTTTACACCAATGTATATAATACTTTGTCGGCTCCGGTAACACACATGTTGTGGAAAGCAAAATTACAGGACAGCACATCGGCACAATCGGCAAAAACAGTTTTTAGTTTTCCTCAAAAACAAATGGTGAAAGATTTTTCAAGCACTTTTGATGCAGTAACAGAAGCCATTTATTATAACTCTACAGCTGATCCATACAATGAGGCATCACAACCTTATCTTGGTCAAACAACTGTCAATATTAGTTTTGATGGAGCACATGTTCCTAGTCCAACAAAAAAAGTATTTTTAATGATTACTACACAACCTTTATTTACAGGGTTTACTTATGTTCCGGCACAATTAAAATACCGTTCCCGTTATGTATTTTTAGCCTCTACGGACAATGCTTTTACATTTAATTATATGCATCCCGGAAGTTATTATTTATACACTTTATACGATGCCAATGGCGATGGAACATTTTCTAGTGGTGATTGGATGAGCAGCAATTTAACAAATACATTTACTTTAGGAGCATTAGGAACGCAAAGTGTAAATACGGTGATTGATTTTACCATACCGTAATTTAAAATGGATTGCTTGGGTGCTTTTTTTGTATTGATATAAATTGTTTTAATAAAAAACAAATATGTGTTCAAAATTAGAACATTTTATTTAACAACAATAAAAAAATCACCTCTTTTGGTAAACACAAAGACGGAAATGAATTCGATTGTTAGCTGAAAAAAATAATAACCTATATTTGAAAAACTATTAAAAATTCTAACTTTAAAAAAATGAAAAAAATATCCTTATTCATTGCACTATTTGCTCTTGCATCAGTAGCAATGACATCTTGCAGAAAAGACTATGATTGCACATGTACAAGAACAGATAGCTCCGGAGGAACCCGAGTTGATCAGACAACAATCAGAGCTTCAAAAAAACATGCTCAACGTGATTGTGAAGCTACGGTACCAAATTCTGATTTTGGTAAGACCTGTGTCATAAAATAGAAATTTATTTTATTTGGTTTCATTCAATCAAAAAACGTCTCGCAGTTAGCGAGACGTTTTTAAATATTATACCAATTGTTATTATAAAAGAGTCCAAAGGACATTTTATAATTTACAATGGTTAATGCCGATGCAATAGATGTTTGGTTCTCTCGCACGCCTATGCGCTCATGCGGGGTGGGGGACTGGACTGCCTACCGGCAGGCTGGTTACATATATGCTTTCGGTATTATATGCTACTAGCCCCCAACATCAACACCGGATTTTCCAAATTATGTTTTAGAGTTTGTAAAAACGCAGAACCCACCGCACCATCTACTGCACGGTGATCACAAGATAAAGTTACTTTCATAATATTACCAGGAAGAATTTGTCCGTTTTTCACAACAGGTGTTTGTTTGATTCCACCCACTGCTAAAATACATGCATCCGGAGGGTTTATAATTGCAGTAAATTCTTCTATACCAAACATTCCTAAATTAGAAATGGTAAATGTATTTCCTTCCCAATCGCTTGGTTGTAATTTTTTCTCACGTGCTTTCACAGCGTAGTTACGAACCTCTGTTCCAATTTGCGTTAATGTTTTACCATCAGCAAAACGAACTACAGGAACTAATAATCCTTCTTCTACAGCTATAGCAACACCAATATGAATATGGTGGTTGTAACGAATTTTATCTCCTAACCAGGATGAATTTACTTTTGGGTGCTTGCGTAAACTTGCAGCAACTGCTTTTATTACTATATCGTTGAACGAAATTTTTAATCCAGCGATTGTATTAATTGCTTCACGCGCTTTTATTGTTTCGTCCATATCAATTTCCATTGTTAAATAGAAATGTGGTGCAGAGAATTTACTTTCACCCAAACGTTTTGCAATTACTTTACGCATTTGCGAAACTGGTTC
>JAYVZC010000174.1:0-4377 GCA_043783695.1 Bacteroidota bacterium | reverse complement strand
CCTACTGCTACTACTACGTATACGGTTACTGCTAATGATGGATGTTCTCCTGCGGCTACTTCTACCGTTACGGTTACGGTTCTGCCTTTACCGGTGGTGGTTTTCAGCACACCTGTTACCTCTGGATGTGCGCCTTTGTGTGTTACATTTACTGATAATTCTACCGTTACCGGAAGCACTATTGCTACTTGGAACTGGAGTTTTGGAGATGGTACTACAGATGATATTGCTAGTCCGAATCATTGCTTTAACAATCCTAATAGTTATACTGTTGCTTTAACGGTTACTTCTACATTAGGTGGATGTACTTCTACTGCTACTTATATTAATTATATTACCGTGCATCCTAATCCTGTAGCTGATTTTACAGCTCCGTCAAATACTAGTATTTTTACTCCTACGGTTAGTTATACAGATAATTCTAGTATTACAAGTGGGGCGATTACTTCTTGGGATTGGAATTTTGGGGATGGACTTGCTACTACTAATGGTAACACCAGCACATTACAAAATCCTTCGCATACATTTACGGATGTGGGTACTTATTGTGCTACACTTACCGTTACTAGCAATTTTGGCTGTATGGATGCTACTCAACTTTGTATTATTATTGACCCTGAATTTACTTTCTTTATACCAAATGCGTTTTCTCCCAATGGGGATGGTGCTAACAATGAGTTTTATGGTAAGGGGGAATATATTGCAACTTTTGAAATGTCGATTTTTGATCGCTGGGGCAATTTAATTTTCTTTGCTGATGATATTAATAAACATTGGGATGGAAAAGCAAATCACGGAAGTGAAGTAGCTCAAGAAGATGTTTATGTATACATGGTAAAAATTAAAGACTTTATGGGCAAGAAGCATAAGTATACCGGTACTGTTACTATTGTGAAGTAGTTCATTGGTTCATTGGTATGTAGTACCCGTACTGTGTGAAAAAAAAATAAATAGTTTTTTAATGTACTGTTCGTTTTGCACGTTTTTACTTCAATACAAGTTTCAATTCTCTTAAATAATCTGAATTATCACTCATCCCATTATGACCTTGCCCCTTTAAAGTAATTAATTTGTCACCTTGTTTCAATAATTTTTTTAATTTTAAAGAGGATGAATAGGGAATAGCTTCATCGGCATCGCCATGAAAAATCACTATTGGCATTTTACACTCTTTTATATACTTGTTGGTTTCAAATTTATATTTCAATAGAAAGGTAGGAATAATTGCATAATTATTCTGCATTATATCTACTAAACTATAATAAGGAGCTTGCAATATCAATTTTTTAGGATGATTGATTGAAGCAAGCTTAGTTGCCAATCCTGTTCCTATTGAATATCCCAAAATAATTATTTTCTTTTCATCATATCTGAATCGTAAACTATCGTAAGCAATTTGAATATCACTAAAAATTTGTTCTTGTCCACTTATCTCACCACTGCTCTTCCCATACCCTCTGTAATCCAACATAAAAAGATCGTAATGTAAATCGGTATATACTTTTGAAATATCGCCCCAAGTATCTAAAGCACCACCATTGCCATGTAAATAAAAGATAAGTCCTTGACAAGAATCAGCCTTAAATAAAAGTCCGCTCAACGTTTTATTATCTTTTGTTTTTATATTTAATTCCTGAAATTGTTCTTTAAAACTAAATTTATAGTCTGCGTTTAACTTTGATGGGGCGAAGATCATTTTTTCTTGAAAAAAGTACATGAGTGCACATATAAGAATATAAAGAATCAGAACGCCTTTTAGTATATTCAATAATATTTTTTTCATAAGTATTGTTTTTGTGTCTCTACCCAAATATAATCAAAAAAGCCCCTCCGATTATCTCGGAAGAGTGTTTTTAAATTTCTCTAATCTTGAATTTATTGAATGATATTTTTTTGTTTGGAATAGTATGATGTTCATCAATTATTTGAATTGAACGAATACCTTTTGATTTACTAAATATGCATTTTTCTAAAAATCCAACTTCAAATCTTTGCCCCCACCTTTACCTTTTTTACCTTTCTTCTTCTTTTTTTCTTGAGAAGGTAATTTTATTTGCTCATTAATTTGCTGATCAATAGAGATCAAATTTTTATCCTTAGCAGGCTCTTGTGCTTTTTTAATGGCTTCCAATGGCGACATACCACTTTCTTCAAATTCATCCAACACATCTTCATCAATTGGAACTTCCACCGGTGGCAATAAGCTTATGTCTTTTACTTTTGCATACGACAATTTATTTCCTTTTGCTTTCATTCCTTTCACTTCAATAAACTGAGTCAAATCAATTTTTTCGGAAGGAACTTCTTTGTCTTTTATTTTACTGTATTTCACTTCTACAATAGGCAATGCCTCAGTAGTAACAATTTCTACTCTTGAACCTTCTGCTTCTGAAATAAACAATACTTTTTTATCTGTTGGCTCAATCATAAACCGTTTTACAAAATACGTTTTACTTTCTCCATCTAAATAAATTGCTGAAATAGGATTTTTAGAATTGAATTTCTCGATTAGAATCATGTCCGCATCAAAGTGATTAGAAACATCAAAACTGCTTAATTTATAATATCCATTTTGAGTGATGCTAAGAATTTTATCTTCCGGACCAAAGCTTCCTAAGAAGGTTCCTCGTTTATCTGTATTAATACGTTGAACTGTATCATCAAACCAGATATCACGAGCTCCCAATGTAGAAACGCCTTCTTTTTTAAGTACAATTTTCTTGACAGAATATTTCGTAACGACATTGCCCATTGAGTTTCTGCCTTTTACAGCCAACTCAGCAAAATTCAAATCCCATTGTATTTTACGCAATCCCGGCATAGGTTTTAATTGAACTTCCACCACTTCAGCTTCTCCATTGGGATTAGCACTAAAATAGATTATCTGAGAATCTTTTGTTCCTTTTGTCAAATCGTATACTTTGTCACGTGTAACTCCTGTTACAGGAAAACGCTTTATAAATGTAGATCCCGATTTTCCATCACGGTAAATAACGTTGTAAACTGTGCGCTCATCGTTTTTCTTGAAGACTGCAATGTGTAGCAAATCCTTACCAACAAAAGCTTTGTCTGCTACTTTGCTTACTTTCATAGTGCCATCTTTCAAGAAGACAATAATGTCATCAATATCCGAACACTCTCCAACAAATTCATCTTTCTTTAATCCGTATCCTGCAAATCCTTCTTCGCGGTTCACATATAATTTTTCGTTTGCAACTACAACACTTGTAGCAACAATATTTTCAAACGATTTAATTTCTGTTTTTCTTTCACGACCAACACCATATTTCTTTTTTAAATTTTTGAAATATTCAATAGCGTATTCAACCAAATTCGCTAAGTGATGATCAATTTCCTGAATACGAGCATCCAAAGCTTTCATCTTCTCATCCGCCTTTTTAGAGTCAAATCGAGTGATACGAATCATTGGAATTTGTGTCAACTTCTCATAATCTTCATCTGTAATGGCACGAATGAATTGCTTTTTATATTTTGCAAATCGTCCACCTAAATATTCAAACAAAGTTGGTTTATCAGAATAATTTTTGAAATCGATATACATTTCATCCTTAATAAAGATCTTTTCAAGCGATGCAAACATGTATGATTCCTGCAACTCACCTTTTTCAATTTCTAATTCTCTTTTTAATAATGCTAATGTTTTATGTGTTGAAATTTTCAACATCTCATTTACACCAACAAAACGAGGCTTATCATTTTCAATGATACAAGCATTTGGAGAAATTGATAATTCACAATCTGTAAAAGCATAAAGTGCATCAATCGTTTTATCCGGAGAAATTCCAGGAACCAAATGAATTACAATCTCCACATTTTCAGAAGTATTGTCTTCTACTTTACGGATTTTTATTTTTCCTTTGTCGTTTGCTGCAACAATGGTATCAATCAAAGAACCTGTTGTTGTACCAAAAGGAATTTCATTTATTACTAATGTCTTTTTATCTAATTGAGAAATTTTTGCTCGAACTCTAACTTTTCCACCGCGTAATCCATCGTTGTAATTAGAAAAATCTGCCATACCTGCAGTAGCAAAGTCGGGCATGATGTCTGTTTTTTTACCTTTCAATACTTGAACAGATGCATCACACAACTCATTAAAATTATGTGGCAACATTTTACAAGCCAATCCAACTGCAATTCCTTCTACTCCTTGTGCTAATAATAATGGGAATTTTACGGGTAATGTTTCCGGTTCTTTGTTTCTACCATCATAACTTGTTAACCAAACAGTAGTTTTTGGATTAAAAACAACTTCAGTTGCAAATTTGGACAAACGAGCTTCGATGTAACGTGGAGCTGCAGCTCTATCACCTGTTAATATATTTCCCCAGTTTCCTTGTGTATCAATCAATAAAT
>JAYVZC010000173.1:0-10339 GCA_043783695.1 Bacteroidota bacterium | reverse complement strand
TGTATTGGGCTTTACACTCTTGATGGGCGCTAGAACCAAACTTACTCTTTGGTTACTTTTATTAATGATTGTATTTTTTACTTTTCTTACTTTTTATTCAGCATACTATCAAAAAGTATTGAGTTGTGGCTGTTTCGGAGATGCCATTCCACTTACACCTTGGCAATCGTTTTATAAAGATATTACTCTTCTTATTTTAATACTTGTTTTATTTATTGGAAAACAACACATCAATCCGCTTGTAGGAAAGCGTTTCGAAAATGTTTTGGTGTTAATTGTTTTGATAGCCTCTACGGCATTTCCAATCTATACATACAATTACTTGCCTGTAATTGATTTTCGTGCGTATGCTATCGGTAAAAATATTCCGGATCAAATGAAAAGCGGTATTCCTGATGAGTTGAAATATTATTACAAACTCAAAGATAAAAAAACGGGAGAAATAAAAGAGTTTGATAAATGGCCGGATGGTTGGGATGCCAATTATGATTATGTTGAAAGTAGAACAGAGGTTACAAAAAAAGGAGTAGAGTCGAAAGTAAAAGATTTCAGCATTACGGGTATGGATGGCTCTGATTACACACAAGAAATTATTGAAAATCCAAGCTATAATTTTTTGTTAATTTGTTATGATTTAGACAAAGCAAATCAAGATGCATTTGGAAAAATAAATGATTTTGAAGCACTTTGTAAACAGGACAGTATAGCATTTGTGGCACTTACATCGTCAGGAAAAGAAACGATTGATAAGTTTAAATTGGAAGCAAAAACAAATGTAACATTTTACAATACAGATGGAACAGCATTAAAAACAATGATTCGCTCCAATCCGGGATTGATGTTATTAAAAGGAGGAATAGTAATAGATATGTGGCACTACCATTCGTTTCCATCGTATAATGATTTAAAAGAAAAATATTTAAAGAAATAGCTTGTGGTAAAATTCATTGTTAAAAGATTGTTTTACGGTTTCCTTGTATTGCTGGGTGTTATCACAGTAGTATTCCTATTATTTAACGTATTGCCCGGAGATCCGGCTCGTATGATGTTGGGGCAACGTGCCGATCAAGCTTCCATTGATGCTATCAATAAAGATTTAGGTCGCGATAAGCCGATGATGACACAGTATTTAATGTATCTGAACGACCTTTCCCCAATTTCTATTCATGATCCAATTGATTCGGAACACTATTTGTATTTGAATCCCGATAAATATTCTTCATACTTAAAATTATTTTCTGTTGGTACAAAATTATTTGTGCTTAAATACCCTTATTTAAGAAGGTCATACATCACTAAGCGAAAGGTGTCAGACATAGTAATTGAAACACTTCCTGAAACCGCCATTCTTGCTTTTTCCTCCATCACATTTGGCGCATTTTTCGGGATTTTACTCGGAATATTTTCCGCGATAAAAAAGAATTCTTGGTTTGATAAAAGTTCATTAATCTTTGCCATCTTCGGAATGGCGCTTCCATCATTTTTTATGGGATTGCTAATTGCTTGGTTCTTTGGCTTTGTTTTGCGCGATTACACCGGATTAAACAATGTTGGCTCGTTATATACCATTGACGATTTTGGTGATGAACATTTGGATTTGAAAAATTTGATTTTGCCAACCATCACTTTGGGCTTACGTCCATTAGCAATCATAATTCAGTTAACACGTAGTTCATTATTAGATGTGCTTTCTCAAGATTACATTAGAACAGCAACCGCAAAAGGGTTAAGTTTTTACAAAGTTGTTTTTAAGCACGCATTAAAAAATGCTTTAAATCCTGTTATTACAGCCATTTCAGGATGGTTTGCCGGATTAATGGCTGGAGCAGTGTTTGTAGAAATTATTTTCAACTGGAAAGGAATTGGTTACGAAGTTGTGGATGCTTTAAATAAAAATGATTTACCGGTTGTAATGGGTGCCACTTTAGTATTTGCAATGATATTCGTAGTCATTAACATTGCTGTAGATATAATTTATGGAATTTTAGATCCACGTGTAAGAGTTCAATAAAAAAACAGAGAAATAGAGAATTGGCGAGTTGGAGAATTTAGAATTAGTTTAAATATGCTGTATCTAGTCAAATTTTAATGGTTGACGTTTTTTTAGTTTTTCGGTATTAGAATTTTGAATTTTGTTTTAATGAGAAGAAAAATTATAGCAGGAAATTGGAAAATGAATAAGACCGTAACTCAAGGGTTACAACTAGTAGATGAGATTATTTCTACATCTACTACTTCTGCACACATATTAAAAATCATTGCTCCCCCGTTTACACATTTAGCTACCATTACCGATAAACTCAAATCACGAGAAGATTTTGCCCTTGCTGCACAAGATTGTTATCACTTAGCTTCGGGCGCATACACTGGAGAGGTTTCTGCTGAAATGGTTGCTTCTACGGGAGCAAAATATGTAATCATTGGTCATTCCGAAAGACGTTTATATTTCAATGAAACAACCGAATTACTTATTCAAAAAGTAAATATAGCATTAGCAAATAATCTTATTCCTATTTTTTGCATTGGAGAAAACATTGAAGATCGCAATGCAAATACGCATTTAGAAACTGTTAAAACACAATTAAAAGATGCTTTATTTCATTTGTCAGCTCCTGATTTTGAGAAAGTAATTATAGCCTATGAGCCTGTGTGGGCAATAGGAACAGGTATTACAGCAACTAGTCATCAAGCCCAAGGAGTTCATCATTTTATTCGTACCGAAATAAATAAAAAATACGGAAAAGAAATTTCTGAAAACTCTTCCATTCTTTATGGAGGAAGTTGTAATCCTCAAAATGCAAAAGAATTATTTGCTTGCATTGATATTGATGGAGGATTAATTGGTGGTGCTTCTCTCAAAGCAGCAGATTTTGTTTCAATTATCAATTCGTTTTAAGTCTTCGACTGAGTTTATGGTGAGCGTAGTCGAATCCACTCAGACTGATGGTAAAGTGTGAACAGTTGATCGAAATCGAATTCTCCCGATAGCTATCGAGACGGAATGACAATCGAGACGTCACACTGAGCGCCATGCCTACCGGCAGGCAGGTAGTCGAAGTGTTTACGAAGCATAATTTAGAATCTAAAAATCCATATGAATTATATAGAAGTTTCTGTAAACGTAAAGCCCCGAGAACAAGGTTCCGATGTGTTAATTGCTCATCTTTCCGATTTGGGTTTCGAAAGTTTTGTTGAATCCGAAAATGGGTTTCTTGCATATATTCAAGAAGATGAATATAGCGAAGATGAAATAAAATTAACCTTTGGCGACTATCAGGATATTTTCAAAATAGAATTTACTACCAAAGTTATTCCAAAACAAAACTGGAACAAAGAATGGGAAAGTAATTTCCAGCCAATTGATGTGGAAGGAAAATGTTACATAAGAGCACCCTTTCACGAAAAAAAAACAGGTTATTTATTGGACATAATTATTGAGCCTAAAATGTCGTTTGGAACGGGGCACCACGACACAACACAGCTAATGATCCGCATTTTAATGTTATTAAATGTTAAAAACCAATCACTATTAGATATGGGTTGTGGAACAGGTGTATTGGCAATTACTGCTTCCATGTTGGGCTCAAACCCAATAATAGCAATTGATATTGACGAATGGAGTTATGAAAATACGATTGAAAATTTGGCTAAAAATAATATCAACAATGTGATTGTGAATAAAGGAGACGCTCAAATTTTGGAAGGAAAAACATTTCACACTATCTTGGCTAATATTAATAAGAATGTGCTGCTGAATGACATGCCGATTTACAAAAAAGCATTAGAAGAGAACGGCAATTTGATACTAAGCGGTTTTTTTGAAACGGACATTAAAGAAATAAAAGAAAACGCTGAAAATCTTGGCTTAAAATATGAAGAGCGTTATGTAAGCAACCAATGGGCTGCATTGCACTTCACTAATTAATGAAGAATATGATAAAATTAAAATGCATTTTTCTTTTTTTTATTGCAATTTCCTTTGCTCAAAATTCCTTTGCTCAACTTAATCCCATAAAGCAATTTACCGAAGACCCAATCAAATTTTTAGATGATGTTAAAACCATGTTTGATGCAACCAACATGGACAAAAAAGAAATAAAAGATTTTATGGAAGCCTTTACATTGGCTTGGAACAATCCAAAGTGCAATGATAACCTAAAAAAATCTATTGCGGGTTC
Source organism: Bacteroidota bacterium (assembly GCA_043783695.1). GTDB lineage: Bacteria > Bacteroidota > Bacteroidia > 2-12-FULL-35-15 > 2-12-FULL-35-15 > 2-12-FULL-35-15. Next base: position 6,161 of record JAYVZC010000173.1, on the reverse strand, counting down.
TTGTAATTTGATGATTAAAAAGAAACTTCGAATTCTTCCTGAATACAAAAGCTATTTATCATCCGTAATGAATTTCATCAATTCAACACATAGTGAAGATAATTTTCTCACTTGGCAAGAATGTATAAATAAAATTTTGAATGGAAAAGCGATTAAAAATTTTTCTGATTATTTAGAAATGAGCGACAATTTGTTTGCAAGCAATTCATTTTATAATTCAGCAGTAATCCGCTACAGCGCTAATAGTAACAAGTATATTTTTGAATTCGATAGTGTTCCGAAAGTTATTTTTCCAAGTTTAAATTTAAGAATAGCAAACAATCAAAACGATACAGGAATCATTTATAATACTAGAGGAATTTATTATCCATACAAAGGAGTTTTTGTTGGAGAAGGAGGGAAGGTAAATTGGACAAGAGCCGGAATTGAAGACAATGTTGTTTGGGCTGAATTAAAAAAATATCAAATTGTTCTTAAAACAAGTGGCTTTGCAGCGGACTCTGTTACATTTTACAATAAAAATTATTTCTCGAAGCCACTCATTGGTATACTCAATCTAAAAGTTGTTTCAGAAAAAGAAGGAAATATTTCCTACCCACGATTCGATTCTTACAGCAAAAGAATGCAAATTCCCAACATTGCAAAAGAAGTATATTATGACGGAGGATTTAGTCAGCGTGGAGCAAAGGTGCTTGGGTCGGGTAGTAAAGAGGAAGATGCTAAATTAATTTTTTATCGCGAAGGAAAGGTTTTTCTTATTGTTGGTGCTAAATTAATTGGTATTACAAAAGATAAATTAACTGCCGAATCATCCAACATTAAATTCTATTTCGATAAGGATTCCATTACGCACCCCAATGTAAATATGAAGTTTGGTGTTGCCGACCGCAAACTATCTCTTGTTAGAACAGACAACGGTGTTTCAAAATCTCCTTTTTTAAATACGTTTCATAAAGTGGATATGTATTTTGAAGAATTAACATGGAAAATTGATGATCCCAAAATTGATCTGGGAATGTTGGTTGGGAATTCGCAGGAAGATGCCATGTTTGAGTCTTCCACGTATTTTCGAACAGATAGGTATGATAGAATTCAAGGTATTGACCAAATAAATCCATTGATCCAGATGCGGGACTATCTGAAGAAAATGGGAGACATCAGAGATTTCCAGGGAGGTCAGTATGCAAAATATTTAAAATTCTCTTTGAATGATATTAGTCCCAACTTAGTGCGATTATCCATTTTTGGTTTTATTACATATGATCCCGAAGACGATGAAGTGCATGTAAATGAGAAATTGTTCACCTACATTGCTGCAAGAGCTGCGCATATAGATTACGATGTAATTCAGTTTCCTTCTTCCGTTCGGGGTTCAAGCAATGCATCCATAAATTTATTGAATTACGACATGAGTATTATGGGCGTTCGTCAAATTTATATGAGCGACTCACAAAATGTGGTAATTTATCCAGCAGAGCAAAAAATTATTTTGAAAAAAAATCGTGATTTTACTTTTGCAGGAATTGTACATGCCGGTCGATTTGATTTTTTTGGAAAAGAATTTTCATTCAACTACGATAAATTTAAAGTCGATTTAAAAAATGTGGATTCTCTGCGAATAATGGTAAAGTCCCGTGAACCTGATGCGTATGGCGAATATCCACTTGTGAAAGTGAGAACAGTAATTGAAGAAATTAATGGAGATTTGGAAATTGATAATCCCGCGAATAAGTCTGGACGAAAACCTTTTCCCGTCTACCCGATATTTAATAGTTTTAAAGAATCGCATGCTTACTACGATAAAAAATCAATTCAAAATGGAAAATATCAAAGGAAGAATTTTTACTTCCAGTTAGATCCGTTCACGATTGATAGTTTGGATAATTTTTCGAATGAAGGTTTAGTTTTTAAAGGAACAATGGAATCTGCTGGAATCTTTCCAACTTTCAAAGAATCCTTAACGCTTCAATCCGATTATTCATTAGGCTTTATCACACAAACACCGGCCGGTGGCTATCCCATGTATGGCGGGAAAGGAACGTATAATGCGGCAATTAAATTGAGCAATCAAGGTTTACATGGTGATGGGACATTAAAATATGTTACTTCTATAACCAAGTCAAATGATTTTTTATTTTTCCCCGATTCTACTCGATGTATTGCCCAAGTGTATGATATAACCGAACAAAAAATAAAGCCTGAGTTTCCTCAATTACATGGAGAAGATACCAGAATACTTTGGATTCCTAAAAAAGACATAATGAATGTTTGGAATAATAAGGAGAAGAAATTTTTGGATTATAACGGACAAGCTCAATTTAATGGTCGCTTGTCTTTGACACCTGCTCAGCTTTTTGGAAGCGGAACAGCCGATTTTTCTAATGCTAAATTGGATGCAAAATTTATTAAATTTAAATCCAACTCTTTTGATTCGGATACTTCAAATTTTAGTTTGAAAGATTTAGATTTAGCATCTTTAGCATTTAAAACAAACAATGTTAATGCACATATCGATTTTGACAAACGCTTAGGTGAATTCAAATCCAATGGTAAAGGAACAGTTGTAGAGTTTCCTGCAAACCAATACATTTGTTACATGGACAATTTTAAATGGTACATGGATGACAGTCAAATTGAATTAGGTGCGAGCAAAAATGCAGTAAAGAAAGCAGCCAACGAAGATTTGGATTTAGTTGGTCCCGAATTTATTTCTGTCCATCCTAGCCAGGATTCCTTACGATTTCAATCGCCTTCCGCAAAATTTGATTTAAAAAAACATGTCATAACTGCAAAAGAAGTGAAATACATCAATGTAGCTGATGCTCGTATTTATCCGGAAAAAGGTGATGTGATTATTGATAAAGATGCCGTGATGCGAACATTTACAAATGCTAAAATTGTTGCCAACTCCATCACTAAATATCATAATTTATATAATTGTACGGTAAATGTATTTGCTCGAAAAAAATATCAAGGCTCCGGATTTTACGATTATGTGGATGAAATTAAAACAAAACAAACATTTTATTTTAGCAACGTAAGTGTAGATACAACTTTTCAAACATTTGCAGAAACAGATATTCCTGATTCATCTAAATTTAGATTGAGTCCAAATTTTGAATACAAAGGAAAAGTGAAATTAAAAGCAACGGCCAACTTTTTGGTGTTTGATGGTTCTGCTCGCATTTCTCACGATTGTGCAGCTATTCCTAAAACATGGTTTAAGTTTGAATCGGAAATAAATCCGAATAATATTTATATTCCAATTTCAAAAGACCCTTTAGATGCTGCTGGAAAACCAATTGCAGCATCTATGATGGTTACAACCGATTCTACACATTTTTATTCTGCATTCTTGTCACCTAAAGAATCACCAAACGACCCACATGTTTTACAAGCGGACGGTTTTTTATTTTTCGATAAAGGCTCTCGTGAGTACAGGATTTCTAATAAAGAAAAGTTGGTGGAACGTTCTTTACCTGGAAACTACTTGAGTTTAAATACTGCTCAATGTAAAGTATACGGAGAAGGAAAAATAAATTTAGGAGGTGATTTCGGACAAGTCCACATGGAATCTTTTGGTAGTGCGGTTCATTTATTGATCCCCGATTCTACTATTTTTGATATGTTAATGTCCTTCGATTTTTTCTTTGATGATGGAGCTATCGATAAAATGTCAGATGCCATTGTTTCAAATGCAGATTTAAAACCAACCGATTTTTCTCGCCCTGTATTTGAAAAAGGAATGCGTGAAATGCTAGGGAAAGATCAGGCAGACAAGCTAATTTCTCAATTGAACTTATATGGTTCATTCAAAAAATTTCCTGATGAATTAAAGAAAACACTTTTCTTAACAGATGTGAAAATGAAATGGAATAAAGATACTCGTTCTTATACATCTTATGGAAAAATAGGAATTGGAAATATAAATAAAACGCAAATTAATAAATATGTGGATGGAAGAGTGCAAATAGTTAAAAAACGTGGTGGAGATATTTTGGATATTTATTTGGAGTTGGATGCAAATAACTGGTATTATTTTAATTACACAAGGGGAACAATGCTTGCTATTTCTTCCAATGAAGCATTCAATACTGCCATTAAGGAGTTAAAGCCGGAGAAACGTCAAAAAGATGGTGATAAGGAAAAGAAAGAACCGAATTATAATTTCAATATAACTACAACAGCTAAGAAAACTCAATTCTTACGTAAAACCCAAAGCGCAGAAGAAAGTGATAAATAGTTTTAATATATTATTGCTGTTAGGAGGTTATTTATTAGGCTCTATACCAACGGCTGTTTGGATTGGAAAATTTTTCTATAAAATAGATGTTAGAGAATATGGAAGCGGAAATGCCGGTGCTACCAATACATTCAGAGTTCTTGGAAAAAGAGCCGGAGTTCCTGTTTTATTAATTGATATTTTAAAAGGTTTTGCAGCAGTTAGTCTGGCTTATTTTAGTCCCTATACTCCTAATTCAAATCAATTTATTAATCTGGAACTTGTTCTTGGAATTGCTTCTTTGGTAGGACATATTTTTCCTTTGTTTGCATCTTTTAGAGGCGGAAAGGGTATTGCAACTTTACTGGGAGTCGTTTTAGGAGTTCATCCTTACGGAGCGCTTATTTGCATGGTAATTTTTTTAATTGTTTTGCTTATTTCCAGTTATGTTTCGTTAAGCTCAATGATCTCGGCTCTTTGTTTTCCAGTGGTTGTAATCGTTATTTTTAAAACGACCGTTCCTTCCTTGATCATTTTTTCCATTCTGATTGCCATTATGGTACTGATAACACATCAAAAGAATATCGAACGACTTCTCCGGAAAGAGGAATCAAAGTCCAAATTGATCAAGAAGAAGAAAAAAGATGAATTGCCGGAAACACTGGAAGTAGAAACCGACTAATAATAAATAGTAATTATTTACGTTTCATTTGTAATGAAAAAAAAACTTCCTTTTTGTATTCTGTTTTTTTCCCCGGTTCTATTTTCGCTATTCTCTATTTCAGCTTCCGCACAAACCAAAGTCAATATATCCGGTAACGTATTTGATAGTGAAAATAAAGGACTTCCTTTAACACGACTAATGATTATTAACAAGCGAACCAATAATGGGGTTTTTGCAGATGCTGAAGGAAAATTTACGCTTTCAATTAATTCAACCGATACAATTATTTTTTCTGCCATAGGCTTTAAGGTAAGATCAATTTGCTTTAAAGATTCGCTTGCAAATGGGCACAGCAATTTTGGAATTGCACTACAAAAATTACAATTTGAATTGAATGAAATAAGTGTTTTTGCAAACCGTAGTTTAAATGAAATTCAAAATGATATAGATAAGTTAGGAGTTAGAAAATCGTATTCATTAGAAGGTGTAGATGCTATTAGCAGCCCAATTACAGCATTGTATGAGCGATTTAGTAAATTTGAAAAATCGAAACGCAAAGTAGCAGAGTGGGAAAATGAAGATTTAAAACGCGATATATTAAAAGAGTTATTTCGTTTATATGTCAAAAATGATGTAATTGATTTGAAAGATGAAGAGTTTGATTCTTTTATTAAATATTTGAATTTAAGTGATGAGTTTATTCAAAACGCTACGCAATTTGAGCTGGTAATGGCCATTAAAGGAAAGTATGAAAGCTGGAAATATCGCTGGAAATAATTTTCAATGATTAATAATAATGAAGATTGGGGCTTGTTACCGGCAGACGATGGGTTACGTTGCTATTGTTAACTCTAAAGACACCGAAGAATTAGCACCTAAAGGAATTGATTTTGATGGAAGAAACAGGCAATTTCTAACCAAAAAGTCTAACGACTTCTTTTCTGTAAATTAAGATAAGTCGTTTCTACTGAAAAGTAAAGGCCTGTTTCTAGTAATTGAAGGTAATTCTACCTAAGAAGAAAAGCTCTTCAAAAAAATAATTTTCATAATGTTTTGTATATCAAACATATTTTGTATACTTGTACGATATACAAAACATTATGAAGAAAGAGCAACCTATACTACCATCACTTCAAAGAATCTTAACTGAATTTGGAGAGAACATCAAATTAGCACGTTTGCGAAGAAAACATAGTGCAGAGCAGGTTTCTGAGCGTGCTGGTATTGCCCGTTCTACTTTGTGGTTAATTGAGAAAGGAACGCCAACAGTAGCGA
>JAYVZC010000172.1:0-4410 GCA_043783695.1 Bacteroidota bacterium | reverse complement strand
GTATTTTTGCCGGAGCAGTAACTACCAGATTGCTAAAAGCAGGTTTGCACAACACTGGAGATGCCGCTAAAGCAATGTCATTCTTATACGAGCAATCTCAAAAAAGCCAAATCAAATTTATCAGAAATTCATCTCATGCTGAACGATTGGCTGCTATGGGTTTGAAAAAAGATATTAAATACTGTTTTCAGTTGGATCAAACAACTGTTATTCCTGTTATGGAAGGTAAATATTTAGTTAAATTAATTAAGTAAAATTATTTTTCCGAAGCTGATCCCCCTCACCGAGGGGGCAGGGGGAGGTTAGGAGTCATGAAAAAAACGATACTGTTAATTTTTATTTTGATATTAGTTTTGCTGATTCCCAATCAGCAACCAGCTTATTCCTGGGGATTTTTCGCGCATAAGAAAATCAATCGAATGGCAGTTTTTACTTTGCCCGAAGGAATGATTGGTTTTTATAAAGAAAATATCGAATACATTTCTGAACATGCTGTTGATCCCGACAAAAGAAGATATGCCAACGAAGACGAAGCTCCCCGACATTATATTGATATCGACCATTATGGAAAATCTCCTTTTGATTCTGTTCCACATTGGTGGAAAAAAGCAGTTGCGAAATATTCTGAAGATACATTAAAGGCATACGGAATTGTTCCCTGGCACATCGAAAAAATGGTTTACCGTTTAACTGAAGCATTCAAAGAAGAAAACATGGATTTGATACTTCATTATTCAGCCGACCTTGGTCATTATATTGCCGATGCTCACGTTCCTTTGCATACAACCGAAAATTATAACGGACAGCTAACAAATCAAAAAGGGATTCATGGTTTTTGGGAATCACGTATTCCCGAAATGAAATCAGAAGACTATGATTATTGGGTAGGTTCTGCCAAATACATTGATAAGCCAATTGAGAAGGCCTGGTCTGTTGTAGAAGCAAGTCATGCAGCTGTTGATTCGGTATTAATATTTGAAGCACAATTAAATGCAAAATATTCTCCCGATAAAAAATACAGTTTCGAAAACCGTGGTGCTACATTAATGAAAGTTTATTCAAAAGAATATACCGAAGATTATGATAGATTATTAAACGGAATGGTAGAGCACCGTATGCGTGAAGCCATTATTACTGTTGGTAGTTTGTGGTATACAGCATGGGTAAATGCCGGCAAGCCTGATTTAAGTCGCTTCAACAATAAAGATGTCTCTGATTCTTTAAAAAAAGCTAATAAAGCTTCCGAAGATCTTTGGAAAAATGGTAAAACAACCGAAGTTAAAGGGCACGATGATTAACGAGAACATAAACCATTTACTCGTTTAATTTTTTTTTGCAACCTTTTTGAAGTACCTTGCGTCTTGGTAGTGGGATTTGTTGCTTTTTTGTTGAAAATCTCTATAAATTGAAATTGATTATTTTTAAATTATATCTCTATGAAAAAATCAGTAGTTAAAAAAAACAATGCCTTTAGTGCTATAATTATTTTTGCTTTTTTGTTTATTTTTTGTTCTGTCGGACAAGCGCAAAATAACGGTATCATTCAATCCGGAAACAAAAAATATGTAAGAATTGACATAGGTCATGGTGCCATGCACTGTCCGTTTTTAAGTCCTAAATTGGAAGCACAACTTAAAAATATATATGGTATAGAAAATTTTTTTATAGATAAAGAAAACAGTTATGCTACCTTTAATCTTCCCGAAAATACTGCAATGACTGTAGAATTGTTAAAAAAAATTGGGACGGATGTTGGCTATCCAGCAGACGATGTTTTCGTTATATTAGACACAAAACCGATTAAAGCAACAACAGCTAAATAAGCGTAAACAGTAGCCAAAATCAAATAGTCAATTCCTAAATGAAACAATGACAATACAATCATGAATAAAATTACGAAACACTTTCTTTCCATTATTTTACTTTGTTTGACAATCATCTTTTCAACTAAGGCTCAAACTTCCAATACATTTATGCGAACCTTTAATGCTGCCGGAATGAATGGAGGCTTGTCCTTAGAATCAACTAGCGATGGTGGTTTTGTTGGAACAGGACAGCATGAAACTTCCGGTGCAGGCAGTTGTGATATATATGCTTATAAAGTAGATGGTTGCGGTAATCCCCAATGGTTTAAAACATACGGAGGAATATCTACTGACGGAGGAAAATGTATTCAGCAAACTTCTGATGGAGGCTATATCATTGCCGGACTTGCTACTTTGGGTGCAGGGGATTACGATATGACTTTAATAAAATTGGATGCACTTGGCAATATTCAATGGTCAAAGGAATACGGAAGCACTATTGGTGATTATGGATTATATGTTCAGCAAACCAGCGATGGTGGTTATATTCTAACCGGATTTCTTAGCGGACTTGGTTTCGGTGGAACGGATGTTGCTTTAGTAAAAACAGATGCGCTAGGAAATACACAATGGAAAAAAATATATGGTGGTGCTGGAGAAGATTGGGGAGATTATGTGCAGCAGACCAGCGATGGTGGCTATATGGTCACTGGTTACACTACAAGTTTTGGTGCCGGAGGGGCAGATATTTATTTGTTAAAAGTAGATGCACTTGGAGCACTACAATTTTCAAAAACGTATGGTGGTGTCGGAGCTGATGGAAGTAGTTCATGGGGTATAGAAGGAGAAGTTACTTCGGATGGAGGATTTATTATTTCAGGGAATACTGATAGTTACGGAGCGGGAGGAAATGATATATTGCTGATAAAAACAGATGCACTTGGAAATTTACAGTGGTCAAAAACATTCGGTGGAACAGCTGATGATCAGCCACGTTTTGTGCATCAAACAACAGATAAAGGGTACGTCATCACCGGACTTACAACCAGTTTTGGAGCTGGAGGTTTGGACGCATATTTAATAAAAACAGATAGCACAGGAACTCTTCAATGGTCAAAAGCTTATGGAGGTGCAGGGTCAGATAAATCTTCAGCAGTAAGACAAACTTTAGATGGCGGTTATGCTCTTTCTATAGTAAGTAGCAGTTTTGGAGCAAATTATTATGATCCTATTTTTATGAAAACCGATAGCCTTGGTGTTGTAGGTTGTTATCAAAGTAATTGTGCTACTATTGTTAACAATGTTGTTCCTATTGTTGGCACCGGAGCAAGCCAAATGATTCCATTAGCAATTGAAGCTGTCCCTGCGCTTATTACAAACACATACCTACCTACGGATATTTTTTTATGCTCACACTGTACTACTATTCCAGCCTTTGTTCCTAGTGATACCATTACTTGTATTGGAGATACAGTTTTTTTCTATAATACTACTTCAGTAGGATTAAGATGTAATGAAAATTGGTTTATCAACGGTGCCCTTGTTACCGGTAATCAAGATACATTAGCTTTTGTATTTACTACTGCGGGTACACATCAAATTCAACTGATAGCAACCTGTGGCAATGCCACAGATACCAATACAATAAACATTCAGGTATTTGATGTTCCTGTAGCCGCATTCACTAATTCATCCGTTTGTAGTGGAACAGCAACTGTCTTTACTAATAACTCTACGATAGCATCAGGACTCATTAGCACATGGCTATGGAATTTCGGAGATGGAAGTCCTATTAACACAACTCAAAATCCTACTCATATATATCCCGCAGCGGGAACCTATACTGTTACATTATTAGTAAGCAATAGTGTTGGCTGTGCCGATACGATTATTCGACCGGTTCAGGTTTTCTTCAATCCAATAGCAGGTTTTACGCATGCTGATGTTTGTTTTGGAGACTCTGTATATTTTACAAATACGTCAACCGTAAATGCTTCCTCTTCAATTCTATCTTATTTATGGGTTTTTGGCGATGGAAGCCCTACAAGCAGTGTACAAAATCCTGTTCATTATTATTCCTTAGCAGGTACTTATAATGTTACATTGCTTACTACAACTATTGATGGTTGTACAAATACAGTAACCATTCCTGTAAATACTTTTGATGCACCTGTTTCGGCATTTACATTCAGTAATACATGTTTAACTACATACGCACAATTTACCAATACTTCAGCTAATCCTGCAATGGGAACTCTTGCAAACTGGTCCTGGAATTTTGGTGATGGTTCGCCTTTAGATATTACAGTATGGAGTCCAACACACTTGTATGCAACTGCCGGAAATTATCAGGTGACACTAATTACACACTCTTCAAGCTTAGGATGTCCGGATACCGCAATAGCAACAATCACGGTATTTCCAATGCCAATAGCAAATTTTAGTTTTGCAGATGTCTGTTTGACACAACCAATGAATTTCAACGATCTTTCCTCTGTTCCTACTGGTACTATTACAAATTGGTCTTGGAATTTTGGTGATTCTTCTCCATTGATTTCTATTCAGAATCCAAGCCATTTTTATGCGAGCTCTGGAACATATACTG
>JAYVZC010000171.1:0-4427 GCA_043783695.1 Bacteroidota bacterium | reverse complement strand
ACCCAACTGCTTTGCATATCTATTAATATAAAAGGATTTGATAATTTGATTTAATCGCTTGCTATTGGAGGCATACAGCCATACAAATAAAATAAATGCAAACAACAAAACACTTGCAATACCAAAATCAAAATTGGTAGAATGTAAAGAAGGATTTTTTGATTTTTGTTTTAAAAGATGGTTTTCAAACAAAGATGTTATTACTAATGTATCTTCTGTGTGTGCTTCCGGCAGGGAGTTGGGGCTTAATTGTATATAGTTTAATTGAGTTTGCACAGCGGAACAAAGGTAGTAATTTTACAAACCTGTCTGCAAGTAAAAAAGAGGCAATTCATGGAACAACCTCTTCATATCGTAAATATATTTATTTTTTTTTCTTGCCGGTACCTAAGTTAAATACTCTGGAGATATTAAATCCAAATTTATATCCTCCTTTTAACCAGCTATCAGTAGTGTTTGGGATATAATTATTTTCAATGATACCAGAAGAATTTGTAAAATTCAAATGAAATACGTGTCCTCCGGTTTCAATTTCAATACCAATTGCCAATGGGTTATAAAATGGATTGACCGAATTGTTTTTTCTGTAATCCGAAAATGTATAGTAGTAATCGGCAATAATTCCTAACCGTTTAGTAAGTTTAAAACGAAAACCGCCCCCAATTGAAATCAGATCATTTGTCTCAACAGCATCATTGCTTGCATTGATGCTCGCCAACACATAATTGCGATGTTGATACGTAGGAGTTAATTGCATTGAAAAGCGCCATCCAAATTTACGAGCAATCAATAATTGTGTGGTATAAGAAATACGATAAATATCGTTTTGTTTAAAATTGGAATCGGGAACTCCTCCACTGTAAAACTGACTTGCATCTTGAGGGGTATAACTCATATTTGCATAAATAGCCAAAGAAAGTGGAATATGATTATCTGTAGTTTGACTTAACATTCGATACTTCACAAGTCCGTCCAACATTTCTTTTTGTTTACTTCTTGCAACTCCTAAAGTTAAATTATCGGTTATTCCAAAATCAAAACCAATACGTATGTCCGATGAATTATCAAATCCGTATAACTGATGAACACCACCACCACTTTCTTTTCCGGCACTTCCAAAACGGTGAGTCACACTAAAATCCATTGTTCTCTTTTTTACCGTTTCGGTAGATTGCATATTAATTATTTTGGATCCTTTAAAAGTAGCAGTTACTTTTTCATGTATTTTTTTAGTGCTTGCCGAATCAAGCATTCCCAGCATATTATCTTGAGCATTCAAGTTCACTCCCAAAGCGATTAAACCAATTAAACCAATAAACTTTTTTTGAATAATCATATTTTAATTCTTTTTAAATGGAACCAATACTGCATTTAACTTTACATCCACATCTTCTGCAATATTTTGAATGTATAAACTAGGAACTTTGATATTATAATCGGCAACGTGAATCTTAAATTTTGTTGAAATAGTAATCTCTCCGCCTTTTATATTTACAATACCATCAAATGTAATGTCTTTATCCACGCCATGCATCGACATTTTTCCTGTAACGGTTACTTTTTGTTCTCCCTCTTTTGTCCAATCTATTTTTTCGTTGATTTTTCCTTTGAAAATGGTATTGGGAAATTTTTCACTCTCCATATAATTTTCATTAAAATGCTCTTGCATCAAAGGTTTTTGAAAAACAAAAGCCGTATTCGTAATTTGTATTTGAACATCGTTTGTTGCAGTATTAAGGAATGTTTTAGGTGCCTTAGCAATGGCTTCAATGTTTTCTAAGGGAGAAGCAGAAAAGAAACTGACCTCACATGTTTTAGCGATACAAATTTGTGCAACTCCGGCTCTACTTATTATTACTAAGATAATTAATACGATTATTTTTTTCATGTTTTTATTTTTTACGATTATTGACAACGGGGGTTTACAACAATTGTGCCCGACATAGATACACCATGCACTGTACAGATATAAGTATAATTACCAGCAACAGTTATTGCCTTTTTAAACGACCCGCCTGAAAAGAAAACTCCACTGTCCCATGTTGTTCCTCCCGAAGGGAAAGTTGTTCCACTAGTTGCTCCATTGCAAGTGGTAGTATGTGCAGAAGCTCCAGTATATGTCCAACTTACAGTGTCACCAACAATGATGGTTATGCTGGATGGGCTAAATGAATTATCTACAACAACAACAGGTACAATGTGTATGACCGTGTCTGTTATACAACTCGTAATGGAAACAGGAACAGGAACTTCGCCTTTTTTATTTGTACACGATAAAATAAAAACAGAGACAAAGCCGTAGAGGAGAATTATTTTTTTCATGATCGTATGAATGTTCAGATGCAAATATATAATAATAAAATAAATTAAGAATTATTGATAGTATTGTCTTTACATAAAATGGTTCTTTTTCAGCTACTACTTTCCATTATCCCTTGTAGTAAAGAGTTTTCCGGCTTCATCCCAATATGTCCATTTTCCACTTTCCATATCGTTGGTATAAAATCCATCATATCGTTTGTTTCCATTTTCGTACCAAGTAGACGTTTTCCCATTTTTTATACCGGCTGTAAAAACCGATTCACTCCATTGATTTCCATTTTCATAAAAACTTTTCCATAAGCCTTCGCGTTTTCCATCTTTCATCATCCCTTGCATTTTCACTTTTCCACTTTTATATTTGATAATGCTTTCCCCGTTTTGAGTGCTGTCTTGTTCTGTAACAATGGTAAACGTAGTAGAATCGGGGTTAGATGCTTTTTCAATATTTGTTTGCACACCAGGTTGGTCACTTGCTTGGTTGGAGCAAGCAAGTAATCCACAAATAATTACTGAGAATAAGATAGTTTTTGTTTGCATAATTTAATTTTTTCGTTCGGTTGTATATTTTACTAGGGCTTCTAATGATGCTTTTGATGGACTATCCGGAAAATGCAAAAGTAATTGTAAAGCAGCATTTTTATATTCATTCATTTTTGATTCCGCATATTGAATGCCACCACTTTTAATCACAAATTCAATTACTTCAGCTACTTTTTTTGGATTGTTATTGTTGTTTTTTACAATATTTATAATTCTTCTTTTGTCGAAATAAGAAGCATTATTTAAAGCAAAAATCAAAGGCAAGGTCATTTTTTTTTCTTTGATGTCAATCCCTGTTGGCTTACCAATATTTGAACCATCACCATAATCAAACAAGTCATCTTTTATCTGAAATGCAACACCAACAGCTTCTCCAAATGCCCGTAATTGCTCTATCACTTTTTCGTCTTTTGTAACCGATGCTGCGCCACAAGCACAACAGGATGCAATTAAGGATGCTGTTTTTTTACGAATGATATCAAAGTATACAGCTTCATCAATATCCAGTTTTCTTGCTTTTTCAATCTGCAATAATTCTCCTTCACTCATTTCTCTCACGGCATTGGAAACCAAGCCTAGCAAATGATAATCTTTGTTATCTACCGAAAGTAAAAGTCCTCTCGACAATAAAAAGTCTCCAACCAAAACAGCAATTTTATTTTTCCATAAAGCATTTATAGAAAAAAAACCTCTGCGTTCATTCGAGTCATCTACCACATCATCGTGCACTAAAGTTGCAGTATGCAAAAGCTCAATCAATGATGCAGCACGATAAGTTGAATCATTCATTTCACCAACCAGTTTGGCCGACAAAAACACAAACATTGGACGCAACTGTTTCCCTTTGCGCTTCACAATGTAATGCGTAATTTTATCCAGCAATGGAACCGAACTTTTCATTGAAGCTTTAAACTTCAATTCAAATTCAACCATTTCTTTTTCAATCGGTGCTTTTATTTCTTTTACTGTCATAAGCTCTTTTAATAGTCCCTTTTGGGAGATGTGGCTAAATTAATATAAAATATTTTTTCTCAACGTTTTGCGTATCTTTTTCACGTTAGTCTTTCTTGTTTCGTAATTCAGGTTTTAGTTGATATGCTTTTTGTTGATATTCTATTGCCCTTTCTGTTTCTTTTTATTTAGACTTTTAAAACAAAGCCTTCAAGTAAAAAATTACCCCAGAATCATTCAAATGAAACTGAGGCAATTTACTAAACTTATTTAGGGTTAAACAATTTACTCTTTAATAATTTTTTTGCTTGTAATTTTATTTTCATTTTGTAATTGCACAAAATACAAACCACTTGAAAATTCACTAACATCAATTTCAATTTTATTGTTTCCTTTTGTAAATTTATTGTTTGCTATTGTTGTAACAAGTTGTCCTAAAGCATTTTTAATTTGAATGGAAGTATTTTGTGTTTCATATAATTCAAACTCAAGTGTAATTTTATTTGTAGTAGGAGTTGGGTATATTTCAAAGCTAATTTCCGATTTTGTTTGTTCTTTAATGCCAACAAATTGGCAACCTATGCTATCACATCCAAAACTATCTAATTTAACAA
>JAYVZC010000170.1:0-4429 GCA_043783695.1 Bacteroidota bacterium | reverse complement strand
GTATATCCCGTCTCCGATGACCAAGTTGCTAAAATCACTGTTCCGTCCAAAGTTGCTTTGATTGGTTCGTTTTCAGGTCCAACAATGTCCACTCCGTAATGTTGTTCTTTGCTTTTAAATTGTTCGGATACCACACCTTTGATAGGAGTAAAAAAGAAGAAATTACTGATTCCATTTTTATTACTCTCCGCTCCGTAAGCCAAACTGTACTTATCTTGTGATTCAATCGATTGTTTAAGTGCCACTTCTTTTTGCGAAGCATAAAGTTTTAATTTTGCATATTCCTTACTTTCGGGGCGGGTTTTAGAAGTATCTGCTTGGATATTCCCTTTCAAAACATTGGCAATATTTTCGTTAAACATGTTTTGCTCAATGATGGATTGTTCCAATGAATCGGAGCGCAATGTCAGGTTAACGAGTTCCCTGCGCATTCCTACATCGGCATAACCGGGAATGTATTCCCGAAGAGGTGTAAAGGCTATTAATGAAGTAACTAACATTACCATCATAATGGTAACCGAGCCTAGCAAAACAACCAATCCTAATGGTGTTAGTCTTAACGAAAAATTTTCTTCAAATGTATCGTCATTCATCACTACCAAACGGTAAGGGTGGCGTAAACGCTGCAAAATTTTCTTTTTATTTTCCTTTTCTTCGGTCATTGGAGTCGCAAATATCGCAAAATAATTTGGTTAAAAGGGGCATTAATTGTGGTGCTTTACCACTCTTAATTCAAGATTTTTGGAAGAAAAACCTGAATTAAGAGTGGTAAATCCCGAGCGGCAACCATCAAATCCCTAAATTATAGACTATTTAGGTGTTGCAATTCAGTGGTACGTGCAGAATAATTACTATTTTGTGATGTTTTTTACTGAAAATAAAATATTTTTGTAATTCTATAGTTATATAGTGTTGCGGAAAAGGACTAAAATATTTTTGAATGTAGAGTTTGAAATATAGAATGAAAAAAAAGAGCAGATATTATTTTAAATTAAGTTTGATTGTTTGTCTTGCATTGCTATTAAACGCATGCAAAACAAACAAAAATACTTTTTTACATCGTGGCTGGCACAATATGACCGCACGTTACAATGGATATTATTATTCCAACGAGAACATCAAGGAAATGGTAAAAAAGATTGAGAAAGCCAACAAAGATGATTTCTCAAAAATTCTTCCACTATTTATTTACACTGATAACACTACATCTAAAACTTTTTACAGCGATTGTGATAAAACAATAAAAAAATCTTCTATCGTTATTCAACGGCATACTATCACTGAAAAAAAATCTAAAAAAGAAATTCCGAATGCATGTAAGTGGATAGATGAAAATTATATGTTGATTGGGAAAGCACACTTTTACAAACGCGATTTATTTTCAGCTTTAGAAGCATTTGAATACGTTGCAAAAATATATCCTAACCCTAAAGCGAAATACAATGGAATGCTTTGGATGATGCGTACTAACAACGAAATAGGAAGTTATTCACGAACAGAAGCAAGCATCGATGAAATAAGAAATGCAACCGATTTTCCAACAGATAGATATTTCCAACGAGATTTGGCAGCAGTTACAGCGGATTATTACATTAAGCGGGGAGATTATTCCCCTTCTATAAAACAGCTTACGAAAGCCGTTGCACTTACTCGTAAAAAAACAACCAGAGCACGCTATACTTATGTGTTGGCACAGGTTTACGAAAAGTTGGGCGACAATAAAAAAGCATCACAATACTATTCAATGGTTCCAGGGTTGCACCCATCTTATGATATGGCATTTAATGCACAAATCAATCGTGCTAAGCTTTATGACATTGGGTCGGGTGGAAGCAAAATCATTAAAAAGCAATTGAATAAAATGCTACGCGATGATAAAAATATTGAGTTTCAAGATCAAATTTATTATGCTTTGGCGGATATTGCACAAAAAGAAAAAGAGACTCCACTTGCACTTACATATTTGGGGAAATCAATAAAGGTAAGCACTTCCAACAATACTCAAAAAGCATTATCCTATTTAAAACGTGCAGATATTTATTTCGAAAAGCCCGATTATAAAAACGCACAAGCAAACTATGACAGTACAATGTCTTTTTTGCCGAAAGATTATGTTGATTATGCCGTGATTGAGGAAAAGAAAAAAAGTTTGACAGCCTTGGTAACAAATTTAAATGTTATTACACTTCAAGACAGCTTGCAACGGTTGGGGAAAATGTCGGAGAAAGATCGCGAGAAGACGATTGAAGGGATGATTACAAAAATGGAAGAACAGGAAAAGGCAGAAGAAGAAGAACGACTGAATCAATTATTGACCCCACAAACCACTACAACGCCACCCGAAAATGTAAATGCAGGATCTGCTTGGTACTTTTATAATCCCGCTACAGTTAGTTTCGGAGCTGGTGCTTTTACAAAAAAATGGGGCAGTCGAAAGTTGGAAGACAATTGGCGAAGAAGTGAAAAGGATCAAGTGATAGCGAGTTCAAACCCCGATGAGGTTAGTAATGATTTAAGCGATTCTGCGCAGACTTTAGGAACAGCAACCTCTTTGGGTTCAAAAACAAAAAATAAAAAAGACAAAAATCAGTACTTAAAAAATATTCCTACAACACCGGATGCGATTGCAAAATCCAATATAAAAATTGTCGATGCTTACTACAATGTTGGTTCTATTTACAAAGAACAATTATTAAACAATCAAAAATCGGTAGAAGCATTTGAGGAATTATTAAAACGTTTTCCTGAAAATAAATACAAATTGAATTCGTATTACCAATTATACCGAACGTATTTGGTAATGAGTAATCAAGAGCGATCGGATTATTATAAAAATCTTTTGTTAAAAGATTATCCCGAATCGGATTACGCAGCTATTATCCGAAATCCAAGCTATGCAGCCGATATAGCGGCAAGCAAAAGTGTGGTAGAAAATTTTTATACCGAAACCTATCAATTGTATGTCTCAGCAAATTATACCCAAGCGTATACAAATTGTATGCGTGCCGATTCACTTTATTCAAAAAGTAATTTGATGCCACAGTTTAGTTTTTTGAAAGCATTATGTATTGGAAGAACTCAGGATATAAATGCATTTGAAAGAGCATTAACGCAAGTAGTTGTAAAATATCCTAAAGATCCGGTGAAAGCAAAAGCACAGGAAATGCTAGATATGATTAAGAAACAAAAAAATCCAGACCCTGTTGTAACAACAGATTCTACAGCAGCTACGACTCCTGTAAAAGAGAAGGCGAAGTTTGTTTTTAATCAGGATGGAGAATATTATTGTTTGATAGTGGTTGAAAATGGCAAAGGTGATTTAAATAAATTTAAAGCCAAGCTTTCGGATTATAATACAGAATCGTTTAGCACAGCTGATATTAGTATTACGAGCATCTTTTTAGATATTACCCATCAAATGGTAAGTGTTAAAACATTTGAAGGAAAAGAAAGAGCAATGGATTATTTTGATGCGATTGATGCAAAAAAGGAGCTGTTTGCAGATTTGGAAAAAGGAACCTATCAAACATTTGTGATTTCATCAGAGAATTATACCACCTTCTACAAGGATAAAAACATAGCAGAATACGCACAGTTTTTCAGTGAAAATTTCAAATAAATTGGCATTTTTACCAAAAAAAGAATAGTTTTACACAAAAAAGAGGCAAAACCCATCAAAATGTTCAACAAAATGGCAAAAAACAACGAATCAGATAACCAGTCAGTAAATCTAATTGGTGTTGGAACTACTATCGAAGGAGATGTCACTACCAATGGGGATATACGAATAGATGGATCATTAACAGGATCAATAAACGTGAAAGGGAAATTAGTAATAGGTGTTTCGGGTTTTGTAGAAGGAGAAATCATTTGTCAGAATGCCGATATATCAGGGACAATCAAAGGAAAGATAGGAGTCGCAGAATTATTGACTTTAAAGGCATCTTCAAAATTATCGGGCGATATTATTACAAATAAAATAGCAATTGAGCCGGGTGCAACCTTTACAGGAACTTGCAGTATGGGCGGAGTAATAAAAGACATAAAAGGTGAAAGAACAGAAACCACTCTTGCCGAACAAACAGCCTAACCTATATCTCAAGTATTCCGGAATGGGAATAAAAATGGCGGCAATAATGGGTGGCGGTACCTATGCTGGCATTCAACTAGATAAATGGCTGGGGTTAAAATTTCCCATATTCACACTGGTACTCGCAATGGCATCTGTATTTTTTGCCATTTATTATTTCATCAAAGATTTTATTAAGAAGTAACAATGAGAACAACTTTCCGCAAATTTTTCATTCAATTAACCTTGTTTTCAATTCTTTCTTTGGCTATTCAGCTGACTTGGCAACATTTTGCTTCAGTACATTTTCAAACCAATTTATATTGGGTTATATTACTTTTTTTTATTTTAAATACAGCA
>JAYVZC010000169.1:0-4453 GCA_043783695.1 Bacteroidota bacterium | reverse complement strand
TGGTCTTATTGCATACAGCTTCTTTCCTAAAAAACCTTCGATTAAATTTGAAATGGAAAAAACTAATCAAATGGCATTTTTTTAAATCGAACTCAGGTATATATGCTTTTGGTATAATTGAGCTGTGTGTATTTAAAATTACACAAATTTTTTTACCGTCAAAAGTCGACCAATCTACAAAAATTATATAAATCTACAAAAAATCTAAAAATCTTCGGCTAAAACTCCAGCTTTAGTATCCATCGAACTCCGCTCTTTTGATCAATTTTCCAAATTTGAATACAGTGTAGATTTTCAGCACTTTTCAACAATTATTTATCGACTTTGTTAATATATTTATCGTCTAATAACATAAATATAACGACAAATATTTGTTTTGTATTTAGAAAATAGTACTTTTGCACTCGGAAAGAACATAATTAATTCTAGAAAATGAAAAAAATAGTTATTTGTTTAGCTTTATCAGCAAGCGTTTTAATGGTTTCTTGTTCAAAAAAGGACGAAGTTAAACCGCAAAATGCTCCGGCAGCAGTTACCGTTCTTGCTATTGAGTATCGTATTGCAAGTGTATCCGGACAAGTTGGTATTGATTACATCGCTCCAAATGCTAGTGGAACATTAGAATTAATGCATAAGGATGTTAACCGTACTGAGGAAACAATTAGTTTTAGTTATAATAGCGGAAACGGATTTTCTGTTACTGCTTATAATTTGAACCCATCTCATGATGTTGTTCAAGTTCAGATATATGTGAATGGTGTTTTGAAAGCTGACGCTTCAACTACCAATCCTTCACAACCAGCTGTTGCCAAAGGCAATTTTTAATAATTAGATTTAGTTTAGAGAGATTTGTCTAATTAAGAGAGACCCGTTACCGAAATGTAGCGGGTTTTTTCTTTTCTCGACTTCGTTATCACTACGCTCGAAATGACAAGGAGGGCTTCGCTCGAAACTGTCTCCCGATAACTATCGGGGTCGTGCTGGCAATATCGTTTAAAGGAATTACAGGTCGCTCCTCTGGAGCTTTTGATTTGTATAATTATTATTCTACAAACAGTTCGCCTCACTGAGGCTTTATCTTAACTCCGTAGGAGTGATGTTTGTAATTTCTTCACCTTAAAATCAATTAACTCCAAAGAAGCGACCTGAACATATGGATGTCTACTAAATTATTTTCCAACAATCTTCGGAAATACCCTTTTTTATTTTATTTTTAGAGACGATTAAACCCAACAGAATTATGGCTAAGAATTATAAATTAAAAGATGTAAAAGTCTACTCATCGGATGAGTGGATGGCAAATGCTACCAAAAAGTATCGTACTGTTTTTGATAAAATGGAAACGACCTATTTGAGAACGGAATTTTCGTTTTACAATAAACTATTTGACGAAGCAGAGTGGAATGCAAAAATTACTTTGAAAGCCATTTCCTTAGCTGGAAGTACTAAAAAAGAATTATGTTCTATTGATTCTACTATTACCATTAAATCGGATGAGAACATTGTTTACGTTCGCGATGGCTGGGGAACTCCTAATGAAGGCACATATTGGTTCAAAGGAAATTATGTTTGGGAAGCTTATATCGATAATGAATTAGTTGGTTCTAAAAATTTCTTTGTTGAAGATGTTGGAAAAGTAACTGTTTCTAATAATCCTTATTTTACTGTTGAGTCGGTTAAACTATACTCCGGTGCATTTGATGGTTGGAATCAAATTTCGAGAACTTATTACAAAAAATTAGATCGTAATAAAACTCCGTATTTGTGGGTGGAGTTTAAAATGAAAATAAAAACGGCTAACGATTGGAACTACGAATTTTTTTTCAATTATTATGATGATGCCGGTCAACCGAAAGGACAAAGTCATCGTACAGGTATTATTGAAAAAGGGAAACAGGACACTACTTTTACAATTGATGCTGGTTGGGGAAGTGAATCTTCTGGCTCTTGGAAAGATGATAAGTATACTGTTGAAATAGTATTTATGGATACACTTGTCGCATTGATTCCATTTGAAATGGGAGATGTGGCTGAAGAAGGTGAAATGACACCTTTGGTTTCTACTGAACAAGCATTACAAAGTGTAACTTCTGTTACAGCAACTCCTGTAGAAGAAGAAACCATTGAACAACTGCTTGCAAAAATTGACCAGTTGATCGGAATGGAAGCGGTGAAAAAAAATATCAAAGATCATATCAATTATATCAACTTCATTAAGCTCCGTAAAGAAAAGGGGTTTGAAGATTCCGGAAAAATTAGTCTGCATAGCGTATTCACAGGAAATCCGGGAACGGGAAAAACGACTGTAGTAAATATGCTTGGCAAACTTTACAAAAAAATGGGCTTGTTGAGTAAAGGTCATGTATTAGAAGTAGACCGTTCGGATTTGGTGGCACAATATATCGGACAAACTGCACCGAAAGTGAAAAAGATAATTGAAGATGCAAAAGGCGGGATTTTATTTATTGATGAAGCTTATTCATTAACTCGTGCAAAAGAAGATTCAAACGATTTTGGTCAGGAAGTATTGGAGATTTTGATAAAAGAGATGAGTGATGGAACAGGCGATATTGCTATTATGTGTGCCGGTTATCCAAAAGAAATGCAAAATTTTGTGGAAGCAAATCCGGGATTAAAATCACGGTTCAATCATTATTTTCATTTCGATGATTATATGCCAGAAGAAATGTTTGCTATTGCAGAATTAGCTTCTAAGAAAAAAGGTGTAAGTATTACAGCAGAAGCAAAAACATTTATGGAAGAAATGCTGGTGGAGGTGTATCGCACACGTGATAACTCTTTCGGAAATGCCCGTTATGTATATTCGTTGGTGGATGAAGCAAAAATGAATTTAGGTTTACGTTTAATGAATCATCCCGATGTAAATAATCTTTCTAACGAAATACTTTCAACAGTTGAGCTTTCTGATATGCAAAAAGTATTTGCTGCTCAGGGAAAAAAGAAATTGAGCCTGGAAGTAAACGAAAAATTATTGAAAGAAGGATTGGCAGAATTAAATGCACTTACAGGAATTAATTCTGTGAAAGAAGAAATAAATGAATTGGTAAAATTAGTTCGCTTCTATAAAGAAACAGGAAGAGATGTGTTGAATAAATTTTCCTTACACAGCATCTTTACAGGAAATCCGGGAACGGGAAAAACAACTGTCGCACGTATTGTTGCAAAAATATACAAAGGTTTGGGATTGCTGGAACGCGGACATATTGTGGAAGTTGACAGGGAAGGATTGGTAGAAGGATGGGTTGGTCAAACGGCAATTAAAACTGGTGAGAAGATCGAAGAAGCACAGGGAGGAATTTTATTTATTGATGAAGCTTATGCTTTAGCAAATGGTGCAACCGGTCATGATTTCGGACAAGAAGCCATTCAGGTTATTCTAAAACGAATGGAAGATTTGCGCGGACAGTTTGGAGTAATTGTAGCAGGGTATACCGATAACATGCACACGTTTGTTGAATCCAATCCAGGATTAAAATCACGTTTTGATCGAACATTTAATTTTACGGATTATACAGCTGAAGATCTTTATACAATTGCACTTTCCTTTTTCGCGAAAGAAAAAATTACTCCCGATGCAGAAGCAGAGGCACATTTAAAAGCCTACTTCGCGCATTTATTTGCAAACCGGGATAAACATTTTGGTAATGCAAGAACAGTGAGAAACGTTGCAGGAGAAGCCATCAAAAATCAAAACTTACGATTGGCTGAAATGCCTTCATCTCAAAGAACTCCAGCACATTTAGCTTCTTTGGCATTGAGTGATGTGAAAGAGTTTGAAATAAATGCAACTGAACGTCCGAAAGGAAATGCTTTAGGATTTAAGATTGGTGGGTAATGATAAAAATATTTAATAAAAAATTAAAAACAGAAATACAAATCGATGATTCTTTGTCTTTTGTAACTTTTTCTAGAAATGAATATGATGATATTCCTAGTATTAAAATTGAATTAAAAGGATTTGATTTTCTTGCTCATACATACACTTGCAAGGATTGTAAATCGTTTTTGGATTCTATGGGAACATCAACTACTGACTGGTTTGTTGAATATTCGAATTTTGTTAAACGTCTTGATTTGTCTAAGTTGGGTAAAAAATTTGAGGATAATAATCTTCGTTTTAGAATTTCTGAATTCGATAATGGTTCTGTTTTGAAATTAAATTTAAGTTCGATTCCGGATAAAAAGGAAGAATTGGAGTTGCTGATTCAGAAAGAAGCAAATGATGAGAATTACGAATATTGTGCTGTTTTAAGAGATATTAAGAGTGAAATCGAATAAAAACTAAACATGCAATCATCAGCAAAAACTCCAGACGATTACATTGCAGAATTATCTGCAGATAGAAAAGATGCAATTATAAAATTGCGAAAAGAAATATTAAAAAACCTTCCAAAAGGATTTAAGGAAGGTATGGGTTATGGTATGATTGGCT
>JAYVZC010000168.1:0-4453 GCA_043783695.1 Bacteroidota bacterium | reverse complement strand
TGTTTAGAGAATCAATTGCTGATTTTGAATTGCTGAATCATTTATACGAAGAAAAAAACTTGCATTGGGGCGATGATATTTATATTGTAAATCCAATGATTGTGAAGATGATTGAATCGTACAAAGAAAATGCCGGTTCAGATGCTCCTTTAATGCCTTTATACAAAGACAAAGAAGAAGACATGCTTTTTGTAAAAGATTTATTTTGCGAAACAGCTTTGCGTAATGAAGAAATTGAAAAAATGATTGGCGATAAAACAAAAAACTGGGAAGTGGAACGGATTGCCATGATGGATGTATTGCTAATGAAGATGGCTATTATAGAGATTCTTCATTTTTCCAGTATTCCGGTCAAAGTAACCTTGAATGAGTTTATCGAAATTTCAAAAATGTATAGCACACCAAAAAGTAAAATATTTATCAATGGAATTTTAGATAAAATTGTAGCCGATTTTAAAACTGGAAACAAATTGAATAAAGTCGGTAGAGGATTGATGGAATAAATAAGTTGTTAGTTATTGGGTGATAATTATTGGGTGTTCTTAATTTGTTAAAGTTATTCCCTGCTACGACACGGAATCTGTAAATTAAAAAGATAAATTTTTCACATGAAAACAAAATTATTTTTTACACTTGTAACATCTTTAATGATGTTTGGATGTAATCAAAATTCAAAAAACGATGAAACAATTTCATCGGATGTTATTAATATCCCGGCTACAGCATCCGGAAAACCGGCAGTAGCAGGTTCGACACCGATAATGACTTTTGCTGAAATGAAACATGATTTTGGAAAAATTACACAAGGAGAAACTGTTACTTGTGTTTTTGCATTTAGAAACGATGGGGGTTCCGATTTGGTCATATCTTCGGCTCAAGGAAGCTGTGGATGCACTATTCCTGATTATCCGAAAGTTGCTATTAAACCCGGACAAGAATCAAAGATTGACGTAAAATTTGAAAGTGCCGGAAAATCGGGCTTGGTTATGAAAACAGTTACGCTTGTTACAAATTGTACGCCTAGTACTAAGGTGTTGACAATTACAGCAACGGTGGATGTTCCGGAGGAGGAGTAAAAAAGTAGGCAATTAAATAATACGCAGTAGGCAATTTGAGTATATGTGAGTTCGAGCATTTTGCGTTTAAGCAGGCACTATCGAGAACAAAGTAGTCAATATAGTAAATAAAAATTAAAAATTTTTAAATAAACAATTAAAAACAAATAATTATGGGTCAATTAGGCAATTTCGTTCCGTTAGTTTTAATCATCGTAGTATTTTATTTTTTCATGATTCGTCCTCAGTTGAAAAAAACAAAAGAGCAAAAGAAATTTCGCGAAAACATTAAAGTGGGCGATAAAATTGTGACCATTGGTGGTATTCATGGAAAAATATCTGATATTCAGGATACAACATTTATGATCACTGTTGAAGGTGGAGTAAAATTAAAAATCGAGAAAAGTGCAATTTCTTTAGATGCTTCAACTCTTATTGGTGCTGATCAAAAATAATTTTTTTGAATAGCAAAATATAAAGCGTTGAGTAAGATGATTGCTCAACGCTTTTTTTTCTTGTCATTTGAGCTGTTACCCCGGAGCGGAGTCCAAGGGCGAGAGACCTTGTCAGCTTATATTTTAAAAATCATTCTTTTTATTGAAATGTCCAGAGTTTGCAATGCATTAATAGGTGGGGTGTAATTAATAGAAGGATTTTATTAAATTTGCTAATACATGAAATCACTTTTTTTTAAAAATAGCACATCCAATTTAAAAGATAGTGTCCGTTTAAACAGACGAGCCATAACTTTCTTGTTTTGTTTATTGATTTCAATTTTTATTTGGTTATTGATGTCGCTTTCTAAGGAATATTCCATTACTGTGAGCTTTCCTGTGAAATACATTAATCTCCCCAATGATAAACTTATTGCCAACCACCTTCCTGAAGCTATTGATATGGAGATAAAATCAACCGGTTTTAACTTATTGGAGTATAAAGTAAAACAACATCGCGAAACGGTTTTAATTGATATTAATGATGCGAAGCCAAGCGTGATAAAAAATAATTATTTCATCAGCTGTAACGATCGATTGGATAAAATAACCAATCAATTTAGTGCTGCCATTAAAGTAGTGCGCATAAACCCCGACACTGTTTTTATTAACTATAATAAAAAAATGACGAAACGGGTTCCTGTAAAAGCAAATATTACTTTTGATTTTGACGAACAATATCAACAAACGGATAGCATTCGAATTGAGCCGCAATTTATTGATGTTTCAGGCACAGCGGAGGATTTGTCTAAAATCTCTTTTGTTGAAACAATTCCTACCAATTTGAAAAAAGTGAATAAAACTGTTGCTTTTAAACTAGAACTTGCTAAAGTGCCTGTTTCAAAACAAATTGAATTTTCACAAAATGCAGTTGAGGTGAAAGTGAATGTTACCAAGTTTACGGAAGCTGTTTTGGAATTGCCCATTAAAGTAGAAAATCTACCACACGGATTAAATTTAAAAACATTTCCCGACAAAATTTCCGTTAAGTATCAAGTGGCTTTTAATGATTACGGTAAAATAAATAGTTCTGATTTTAAGGTGGCTGTTGATTATTCAAAAATAGAATCGGGAAGTAATAAGTTGAAAGTGCTATTGCTTAAATCACCATCAAATGTTCGTGCTATTAAATTAAGCAACGAAAAAGTGGAATATATTATTCGAAAGTAATACCGAATAATATCTGTATTAGTCCGGTTGCACCGAACTAAAAAGCTGTAGCTAGGCATGTACAAATTATATAATAAAGTAGTACAAATGTTAAAAATTGGTATCACAGGTGGAATTGGAAATGGGAAAACAACTGTTTGTAGATTGTTTGAGCTTTTTGGTATTCCGGTGTATTATGCCGATGATGAAGCGAAAAAAATATTGAATTCCGACAATAAAGTAAAGGAAAGTGTTCTCAAAATATTTGGAAATTCTATTTTAAGTGCTGAAGGAATTATTGATAGAAAAAAATTAGCAGGTCTTGTTTTTAATAAAAAAGAAGAATTAGATAAATTGAATGCCATTATTCATCCTGCTGTTGGCTTGCATTTTGATAATTGGGTAAACCAACAAAAAGCACCTTATTGTATTAAAGAAGCTGCAATTTTATTTGAAAGTGGTGCATATAAACAAGTGGATAAAATAATTACTGTGCTTGCTCCATTGGAACTAAAAATTATGCGTTCAATTAAGCGCGATGGTATAACAAAAGAAGAAGTAATGGTACGCATTCAAAATCAACTGTCGGACGAAGAAAAAGTAAAACGCTCCGATTTTGTGATCGTAAATGATGAGCAGCAACTATTGATTCCACAGGTTTTAAAGCTGCATACTCAATTATTGAACAAATAATTTTGCCCATCTCCGAATTCTTTACTATTTTCGGTACAAATTAAAAAAAATCATCTATGGAAAATCAAGGTACACCAAATCAAGAGAACATTAATCAACAGTTTAGTCAACAGTTCGGGCAAATGGGGCAACAGCAATTACCAAACTCAACTGGCGTATTAGTATTGGGAATTATATCTATTGTAG
This sequence comes from Bacteroidota bacterium, assembly GCA_043783695.1. GTDB lineage: Bacteria > Bacteroidota > Bacteroidia > 2-12-FULL-35-15 > 2-12-FULL-35-15 > 2-12-FULL-35-15. The sequence continues at coordinate 876 of JAYVZC010000168.1, read as the reverse complement.
GTTGTTTTTGCTACGGAATTGTAGGTATTGTTTGCGGAATTATCGCTATTGTTCTTGCTGGAAAGGCTAAGAAATTATATGAAGCTAATTCTTCATTGTATACTGAATCATCATTTAAAAATATGAAAGCGGGTAGAGTTTGTGGAATTATAGGCTTATGCCTATCTTGTGCTTACATTGTTTTCTTAATTGTTTATATCGCAATTATTGGGGCAGCAATTTCAGGAATGCCTTGGGGACGTTTTTAATAAGAAACTATCTTACTATAAGAGGGCGCATTTTGCGTCCTCTTTTGTTTTAACACTATGCATTCAATAATTCACTGGCTCGAAAATCATTTAATGACTTGTCCATACAAAGCATTAACAGGATTTGATTGTCCAGGTTGTGGAATGCAACGTTCCTTCATCGAACTGTTGAAAGCGAATCTATTTGATAGTCTGCATTTATATCCTGCACTTTTACCCACTATCTTTACATTGTTATTCACGGTATCACATTTGATTTTAAAATTTACGAATGGAGCTGCCATCATTAAATATTCTTTCATTACTACTGTTAGCATTGTTTTGATTAGCTATTTAATAAAAATGATTTTATGAAAAACCTTTTAAAATTATTTTTTCTCTTTTTTTGTTTTTCTGCAATAGCACAAGAATCTACCGTTTATTCGGTTTATCTTGTTGGTGATGCCGGTGAAGATACAATTCCCGGAAAAGCCTTGTTAATGTTGGAAGACGAGTTAACAAAAAATCCAAACAGCACTGTTGTGTTTTTGGGCGATAATGTTTATCCGACTGGATTAAAAGTGAATGATAAAACTTCGGCTTTGCATTTAGAGTCACAGTTACAAATTTTAAAAGAGTACAATGGAAA
>JAYVZC010000167.1:0-4473 GCA_043783695.1 Bacteroidota bacterium | reverse complement strand
TTTTTTGTGAACTATAATTCAACTAATTTTTTTATTTTGTCGAAGCTTTTGGAGGCTTCTGTAGAATAATATTTTTTTCGATTTCGAAAACATAATTTGATTTATCATATACATTTATTTCTTGCGTATAATCAACGAATCCGCTACTCGATACTTTTATAATATATTTTCCAGGCTCAACTGCAAAAATATATTTTCCCGATTGGGGATTTACATCTTTCGAATCAATTTCTTCATTTGTTTTTTTATCAATAATACTTACTAAAGCTTCAATCTCCTTATGTGTTGTGTCACCTGTGGAAACAATCCCTTTAATAACAGACAAACTGCTTTCTACATCATTGAATGTTACTTTGTATATATCCAAATCACCAAAACCTTCTTTTCTATATGTTGAAATATATGCATCACGTTTATTTTTTGCAAGAGAAATTTGCATATTGTCTTCGGGAGTATTTATAGGATATCCCATATTTGTTGGCGGACCATAATTTTTTGTTTCAGAGTTATACTTTGATTTAAAAATATCGTAGCCTCCCATTCCAGTATGTCCTTGAGAAGAAAAGTAGAGGATATTATTTTTTTCATCTAGCATTGGAAAATTCTCATCGTACTTTGTATTAACTTCTGGTCCTAAGTTTATAGGGTTTCCCCATTTCCCATTCGGTAGTTTTGTTATAGAATATAAATCGCAACCACCCATTCCTCCAGATCGGTCACTAGCAACAATCAACATATTTTCATCATCTGTTATGCATGCTTCAAGTTCGAAGTAGGCATTTTTATTTACAGGACCATCAAGCAACTCAGGTGCAGGTAAAGTTTTCTTTTTTCCGGAAATAGTGGAAATATATAATTCATCCAAATCAGATTCGTGGTTCATGTAAATAATCATTGTTTTCCCATTGGAGGTTAAATAAACACATTGTTCATCTTGGTCTGTATTAATTAAAGAGCCTGCATTTTTTGCTTTTGTCCATTGCCCGTTTTCTACTTTTGAAACATAAATATCAGAAGTAAAATATCCATACGCAGTTTCAATTGAACCTAGTGTTGAACTTCTTCTTGTTGTAAAATAAAGAGTACCCTCGTCACCGGAAACAAAAGGATAATAATCTGGCGCTTTGGTATTAATGTTTTTTCCAAGATTTTCGAAGGAAACATTTACAGGTTTTTTGATAAGTTCTTTTGCATTTTCACAATTTTCAATAAAATGATCTGCCATTTCAATATCCTCAGCATTGCCTTTTTCTCGAAATTTATTGAAATAGGTAATTGCCTTATCAAATTCATAATGATATAAATAAGCCATTCCGGTATAAAGTAATACTTCGTTTTTGTAATCTGGGGTTGTTAATACATATTCCAAATACGGAATTGCTTTCGAGCGATCATCATTCACATTCAAGTAACAAATTCCAATATTTAAATTAAGCTTGGGGTCATTACGATCTTGGCGATAAATTTTGAGTAGTTCTATGAGTGCTCTGTTATAATCTTCATAACCCAAAAAACTTTTTGCTGCTTTTTTAGATTCCTTTGGGTTCTTTTTGCTTTGAGCATTCCCGTAGTTGCAAAAGAGGAAGAATAGGATTAAAATAAAATATTTTTTCATAAAAATTGTTTTACTTCTTATTGGAGTATAAGATAGGAAGCTAAATTAGCGATAAAAAATATAAAATGTAAAAGAATCGATATTTTTTGATTCTAAAATTTTACAACTGATTTATCCTGCCCAACCTTCTCTATCCAAGCTTCTATACTGAATAGCTTCTGCCAAATGATTGGTTTCAATTTTTTCACTTTCATCCAAATCGGCAATCGTGCGTGCAACCTTTAAGATGCGGTCGTATGCCCTTGCAGATAGTCCTAATTTTTCCATTGCTGTTTTCAGAAGTTGATTTCCTGCTTCATCAATTTTACAAACTTCTCGCAATTGTTTCGACCCAATTTGTGCATTGCAATGTACCCCATTGTTTTCTTTATATCGTTTTTCTTGAATAGCTCTCGCTCTAATAACACGTATTCTAACGCTTTCACTTTTTTCTGATTTGCGTTCTTCTGCTAATTCATTATAAGAAACAGGGGTTACTTCTACATGTATATCTATACGATCCAATAATGGCCCTGAAATTTTATTCAAATATTTTTGCACGGTTCCGGGAGGACAAACACAATCCTTTTCGGGATGGTTGTAATATCCGCAGGGACATGGATTCATAGAAGCTACCAACATAAAACTTGCAGGGTATTCTACCGAAAATTTTGCTCGAGAAATGGTAACAACTCTATCTTCCAAAGGTTGACGCATTACTTCTAAAACAGTACGTTTAAATTCCGGCAACTCATCTAAAAATAAAACACCATTATGAGATAAAGAAATTTCACCAGGCTGTGGAACGCCACCTCCGCCTACTAAAGCCACGTCCGAAATAGTGTGATGTGGTGAACGAAATGGACGAATGGAAACCAATCCGGTATTTTTTCCCATCTTACCTGCAACGCTGTGAATTTTTGTTGTTTCCAATGCTTCATGTAAATTCATCGGTGGTAAAATAGTTGGTAATCGTTTGGCAAGCATTGTTTTTCCTGCTCCCGGAGGACCAATCAAAATAACATTGTGTCCACCCGATGCTGCAATTTCCAAAGCTCGTTTTATATTTTCTTGTCCTTTTACATCTGAGAAATCGAATTCGGTATCTTTTAGTTTAGAAAAAAATTCGTCTTCCGTATTGATGATCGTTTGTTTTAATTCAATAGCACCGTTAAAAAAGTCGATCACTTCTTTAATATTTTCAACTCCGTAAACTTCTAGTCCGCCTACAATTCCTGCTTCTTCAGCATTTTGTTTTGGGAGAATAATGCCTTTAAATTTTTCTGATCGTGCTTGAATGGCAATTGGCAAAACTCCTTTAATCGGTTGTAGTCCGCCATCGAGTGATAATTCTCCCATAATGACATAATCACCAACTTTATCTGCAAGAATTTGTTCGGAAGCCGCTAATATTCCAACAGCAATGGTTAAATCATAAGCCGAACCTTCCTTTCGAATATCGGCTGGAGCCATATTTATAACTATGCTTTTCCCTGGAATTTTATAACCATTGTTTTTTAAAGAAGCCGCAATCCTTTGCTGACTCTCTTTCACGGCACTGTCGGGCAGCCCTACCATTAAAAAATTTACTCCCGGGTTGATGTTCGTCTCCACCGTTACTGTTGTGGCATTAATACCGTAAACGGCACTGCCATACGTCTTCACTAGCATAAAATACAATTAAAAAAATTTCGGGAGTAGGCGGCAAATGTACAAAAGTCCTTTACATAACAAAGAATAAAATGCAATCGTTTTTTATCATTGATTACTAGGAATTAATGGGTACAACAATAATTCAAAATGATAATTACAAAAAATCCCGATCTTATTATTTCGGAGCGGGATCTTTTATTTAATTATTTTCTATCAACAGCATTTTTCACCTGCTTGTATGGGCGGACACCTTACTGTGCCATAACTACAATAAACACAGCAGTCCCCATTTAATGGTTTTAAAACAGCATTACAATTTTCACATTCATAAAAATAAACGCATGCATTTGTTGGCATAATTTCATTTTTTTTGTTACCACAGTTTGGACAAGTAATTGTCGACTTGAGTTCAACCATTTTCCCATTGTAAATTGCGCTTGTTTCCATTCTATTTATATACTTGCCTCAACGTAATGAATCAAAGAATGAATCACCTTAATGTGAATTTCCTGAGCCCTATCAGCATACTGACTGTGTGGTGCACGAATTTCTACATCACAAAGTCCCGCCATTTTTCCTCCATCTTTTCCGGTTAAACCGATGATTAACATTCCTTTTTCTTTTGCTGATTTTATAGCATTTATCACATTTACTGAATTACCGCTTGTGCTGATGGCCACTAAAACATCTCCTTTGTTTCCTAATCCTTCAATAAAACGAGAGAATACTTTATCGTAACCATAGTCGTTTCCAACACAAGAAAGATGTGAAGGATCGGAAATTGAAATTGCCGGTAAAGCTTTTCTATCTTCCCGAAAACGCCCACTCAATTCTTCCGCAAAATGCATGGCATCACACATAGAGCCTCCATTTCCACAAGAAATAATTTTATTTCCACTTTTAATGGCCTGAGTAAGCAAAATCCCTGCTTTTTCAATGGCTTCAGTGTTTTTTGGCTCCGCAATAAACTGTTGTAGCACCTTTTGGGCTTCGTTCAGGTTATTTTCAATCAATAATTTGCTCATGGGCTATTTGGTTTTCGAAGCATAAAATTAAGTCTTTTGACATAACATTTGAAATTATTGTTAGGAATTTATATATTTACCCTGTACTCAAAACACACAAGTATGAAAAAAACAGTTACCACAGTAGTATTTATGATCGGTTTAGTTCTTGTTAGCAATGCACAAGCGCCTAAAACAGCAGTAGAAGAGAACAATTGTTAT
>JAYVZC010000166.1:0-4490 GCA_043783695.1 Bacteroidota bacterium | reverse complement strand
TTAAACAAATTTTTGAAACTTGATACAATCCATTATTCTTTTTTTGAAGCTTTTCCTGCAGGAATTTCAAAAGCGAAAAAAACATTTGTAGATTACATCAAACAATTTTCTGTCATCTTCACAGTTAAAGGGGCTCACAAACAATTGGGTGGATTTGGTACTATTGCCAGTGCATACAGCACCGAATGGGACTGGGAAAATTTCTGGGGCTTTACTGCGTTCTTAAGCATTGCATTAGCAATCATGAATATTTTACCAATCCCTGCGTTAGACGGAGGACACGTGATGTTCCTTTTGTATGAAGTAATTACTCGCAGAAAACCAAACGAGAAGTTTATGGAATATGCACAATATGCTGGAATGTTTTTGTTGCTGGCATTGTTGTTGTATGCGAATGGAAACGATATAGCACGAGCTATTTTTAAATAATTTTTTCGTAACTTTAATTAATGATTTCTCTGAAAAAATATTTTTCATTCCTTTTATTTATTCCTCTTTGCACTTTTTCTTTTGCGCAAGAAGGCACAAGAACAAATACCACTCCTGGCAAATCGGTAACAGGAAAAATTTGCATTGTCCCTTTCGAACCCAAATTATACATGAGTGAGATTGATCAAAAAATCAATCAACAAACAAAATGGGATTGGGAAACCATTCGCGAAAATTTCAGACAACAACTTGACGCACAATTAAAATTAAAACTTCAAACTACTTATTCCGTTTTATCATTCTATGCCGATTCAGCTAAAATGGCGAAAGACTTGGAATATACTTATAAATCAACCGACTTAGCCTACGACTTGGTTAGCAAGCCAAGCGATGCAAAAACTCCAGGCAAATCAAAAACAGGTGTTTCAAACGGACAAATTACTGTGGAACAAAACACAGAAAAAAAGTTTATGAATACTAAACTTACAAATACCGAAGTAATAGATTATCTGAATAAAAAATACCTAAGCGAATATTTTGTTTTCATTAACGAACTTGATATAAAAAATGATTTGGATTCTTATGATATTAATACCGATACGTATCAACGAGAAGTGACTGTTCACTATTCCATTTTAGATAAAACAGGAAAAACAATCAATGCGGGAATTGCAACTTCAAAGTTTTCATCGAAAGAAAACAACCCAAAGAAAATAGTTGCACAATGCTTCTCACCTATTGCAACCTATATTGCTGCTAAGTTTACAGCCATAGTCAATCCAAAACCCGCTCCGCAAAAAAACTAGTCGAAAATTGACTGACGGTCTTAAAATCATAATTACAATGTTCATTTCGATGCGTCACACTGAGCGCGACTGAAAGGAGTTGTCACACAGAGCGTAGTCGATGTGCGAAGTGTATCAAATCATTTTTTGCAAAATAATTATTCTTAGAAAATCTGCTATTCAATGTCCTTTTTCCTTAAATTTGTCAGTCTACCGACAGGATAGGCTATCCCAATAAAAAATAATGCTATGTCAGAAACTTTAACAAAAAATTCTTTCGGAATAGAAGCTGTTCTAAAAGAACTAGGAATCAAAGAAAATAATTACGGTGCATCTACCGGATTAAAACATACTATCACAAAAGGTAAAAAAATCGACTCGTATTCACCAGTTGATGGACAATTGATTGGCAGTATCAATGCTGCAACTGCTGAAGATTACGCAAACGTAATGAAAACAGCAGACGAAGCTTTTAAATCTTGGAGATTATTGCCTGCTCCAAAACGTGGAGAAATTGTTCGTCAAATGGGCGATCAATTGCGTAAATACAAAGAGCCTCTTGGGAAATTAGTTTCCTATGAAATGGGGAAAAGTTTACAAGAAGGAATGGGTGAAGTTCAAGAAATGATAGACATCTGTGATTTCGCAGTTGGATTATCTCGTCAACTTTACGGATTAACTATGCACAGCGAACGCCCTATGCATCGCATGTACGAGCAATGGCATCCGTTTGGTGTTGTAGGAATTATTTCTGCATTTAATTTTCCTGTTGCTGTATGGAGTTGGAATGCTGCTTTGGCTTGGGTGTGTGGAGATGTTTGTATCTGGAAACCAAGTTCAAAAACTCCTTTATGTGCAATCGCTTGTCAGAATATTATAGCTGATGTATTGAGAAACAATAACGTTCCTGAAGGAGTTAGTTGTTTAGTAATTGGAAACGAATCAGGTGATTTAATTAATAATGATAAACGCATTCCTCTAGTTTCTTTTACTGGTTCAACTCGTATTGGAAGACACGTATCAAAAACAGTTGCTGAACGTTTTGGAAATACCATTTTAGAATTAGGTGGAAACAATGCCATTATTATTTCAGAACATTCTGACTTAAGTATGGTATTGGTTGGTTCTGTTTTTGGCGCAGTAGGAACAGCCGGACAACGTTGTACTTCTACACGTAGATTGATCATCCACGAAAGTGTTTACGATAAAACAATTACTGTTTTGAAAAATGCTTACGGACAATTAAAAATTGGAAATCCGTTAGACTCTAACAATCATGTTGGACCATTAATTGATAAAAATGCTACTGTTGATTATTTAAATGCCATTGAAAAAGCAAAACAAGAAGGCGGAAAAATAATTGTGGATGGTGGCGTTTTAACAGGCGAAGGATATGAAAGCGGATGTTATGTAAAACCTTGCATCATTGAAGCAAAAAATGAATACCACATTGTACAAGAAGAAACATTTGCTCCAATTTTATATGTGATGAAATACAAAACCATTGAAGAAGCAATTGCTATGCAAAATGGCGTTCCTCAAGGTTTATCATCTGCTATTTTCACAAACAACATGCGTGAGATGGAATTGTTTTTATCACAAGCTGGTTCGGATTGTGGAATTGCTAACGTGAACATTGGAACTTCCGGAGCGGAAATTGGTGGAGCTTTTGGTGGAGAAAAAGAAACAGGTGGCGGACGTGAATCGGGATCGGATGCTTGGAAAGCTTATATGCGCAGACAAACGAACACTATTAATTACGGAACAACTTTGCCTTTGGCACAAGGAATTAATTTTACTATTTAGACCTCTCCCCTTAATCCCCTCTCCACAAGAGAGGGGGTAGTTGGTGAGAAACGTATTAATGTTTCGGAGCCTATCCCCCTCACCGAGGGGGCAGGGGGAGGAAAAGCGAATCACAAATGAGAAATCAAAACATCATTTTCAAAAGCCAAATAATCTTGGTTGTTTCGCTTTTGTTTTTTACTTTCATTTCTTTTGCTCAGAAAAATAATCTCAAAGTGGGCATTTGGCGCGGTGCCTTACAACTAAATGATTCAACAGAATTGCCTTTTAACTTTGAAGTAAAATACGATTTTGGGCTTTATTCTGTTACTTTCATAAATGCTGACGAACATATAATTGCAAGTGAAATCGGCATTCAAAAAGATTCTGTTTTTATTCGGATGCCCATTTTTGATTCTGAATTTCTTTGTAAAAATTATGGTGATTCATTGAAAGGTGTTTGGATTAACCATGCAAGAAAAAACAAAAACGGTATTCGGTTTACTGCAAAATATGGAGAATCTAGACGTTTTCTTTTCCCTCCAACAAAACCCCTTGCATTAAAAGAACGATACAAAGTTACTTTTGAACAGGGAACAAAAGATGAATATTTTTCGGTTGGAAGTTTTACAACGGAAAGCGGAATAGCAAAGGGAACATTTACAACAGAAACTGGTGATTATAGATATTTAGAAGGATACTCTGCCTATGGAAAATTTATGGTTTCTTGTTTTGATGGTGCTCATGCATTTCTATTTACTGCAACAAGGAGTAATGATAGTTTACTCAATGGACATTTTTATTCCGGAGCTCAAGGGCACGAAAACTGGACTGCTGTTGAAGATGATGATTTTGAATTGCGCAACCCTGATTCTCTTACTTATTTAAAACCGCAGTTTTCAAAAGTTGATTTCAATTTTAAAAATCTTGCAGGAAAAAACATTTCTCTGCAAGATGAAAAATTTAAAAACAAAGTTGTGATAATTCAAATCATGGGAACTTGGTGTCCAAACTGTATGGACGAAACTAAATTCCTAGCACCGTTTTATGATAAATACAATTCAAAAGGATTGGAAGTGGTTGCTCTTGCATTTGAACGCACCGATGATTTTAATAAAGCAGTAAGTAATGTACAACGTTCAAAAACTCGTTTTAATGCGAAGTACGAATTTTTAATTACCATGAAAACGGGAGCCGATCAAGCATCAGAGGCTTTGCCTATGTTGAATAAAGTAATGGCATTCCCAACAACCATTTACATCGATAAAAAAGGTGTTGTCCGTAAAATTTACACAGGATTTAATGGTCCCGCAACGGGTGATGCCTATACAAAATATGTAGAGGCAACCACTCGCTTCGTAGAAAAATTATTGGCGGAGTGATTTATCTTGTCTTTGCATTTTCTTTTTCTTAAATTATTAAAACTTAATTCTTATGAAAAAATATTTCTCTATTGTTTTAATATTTGCAGTCTTCCTCTTTTCAAATGAA
>JAYVZC010000165.1:0-4521 GCA_043783695.1 Bacteroidota bacterium | reverse complement strand
TCTACTTCTATCGAAGGGCATTTTTCATTGCCGGAAGCAACCGATTTAGTTACTATTTTAAAAGCAGGTAAATTACCGGCTAAGGCTGTAATTGTTGCTGAAGAAACGGTTGGTCCTATATTAGGAGCAGAAGCTATTTCAAAAGGATTTAAATCAACTATTATAGCTTTATTATTAGTCCTAGTATTTATGGGCTTGTACTACAGCAAAGCAGGTTGGGTGGCAGATTTTGCAATGGTTATCAATAACTTCTTTGTAATAGGTATCCTTGCATCTTTTGGTGCAGTGTTAACATTGCCCGGTATTGCCGGTATAGTATTAACGATTGCCATGTCGGTGGATGCCAACATTTTGATATTTGAGCGTGTTCGGGAAGAATTAAATCTTGGTAAAACTACGGCTGTTGCAATTAAAGAAGGTTATAAAAATGCGATGTCATCGGTAATCGATTCACACATTACGGGTTTATTATTAGGTATCATTTTATATGTATTTGGAACAGGACCAATTCAAGGTTTCGCTACCACTTTAATTATCGGTATCATTTCTTCTTTATTTTGTGCGATTTTTATTACTCGTTTAGTTTTTGATCGTTGGTTAGGAAAAGGAAAAGAAATTTCTTTTGGAAATAAATATACTGCACACGCTTTCAAAAAAATCAATATCAACTTTGTTGGGAACAGAAAGTGGTATTATATCTTCTCTTCTTTAATTATCGTAGCCGGTATTTTCTCTTATGTGAAAAAAGGAGGTTTTAGTTTGGGTGTAGATTTTAAAGGTGGACGCTCTTATGTTGTTCGTTTTGATAATCCCAAAACTACAGATGATGTGCGCGATGCATTAACAGTTAGCTTTGGTGATGCTCCGGAAGTAAAAACGTATGGCGAAGGTGGCTCCCAAGTTCGTATTACTACTACTTATTTAATTGAAGACGCATCAGAAAATGCAGAAACATTGGTAGAAGATAAATTGAACGAAGGATTAACCAAACTTGGAGAAAAATATCAGGTGATGAGTTCTCAAAAAGTTGGAGAAACCGTTTCTCGTGATATTAAAACAAAAGCTATCTGGGCAGTATTATTGTCCTGCTTAGTAATGTTTATCTTCATCTTTATTCGATTCAAAAAATGGCAATATGGTTTTGGTGCGGTTGTGGCATTGTTCCATGATGTTGCAATTGTATTGTCGGTGTACACTATTTTTGATGGAATTTTACCTTTCTCTTTAGAGATCACTCAGGATTTCATTGCAGCCATCTTAACGGTAATGAGTTACTCCATGGTGGATTCGGTTGTTGTGTTCGACCGTATTCGTGAATACTTAACAGAGCGTAACAAATCCGATTTAGATAAAAACGAAAGAGTGAAAGTCATCAATTACGCATTGAACAGCACCTTGAGTCGTACTATCAACACAGCCTTAACCATTTTCTTTGTAATGTTAGCCATCTTTATTTTCGGTGGAGAAACTATCAAAGGATTTGCTTTCGCCTTGCTTATTGGTGTCGCTATCGGAACATATTCTTCTATCTGTATCGCTACTCCAATTGTAATTGATTTGGAAAGAGAAAAGGTGACGCAGAGAAAAAATAATTTAGAGAACCCGATAAAGAAATTTATCGGGTTTCTTTTTTCCGTAACTTTGGGAAAGAATTTTAATCGTAAAGAGCCTAAAGTCTAATATCTCATTCTGTTTCAATGTTAAATTCAATTTTCTTATTCTTAAATCTTGGTGGAGGTGAAGTATTCATTGTAGTCCTTGTGATTGTTATGTTCTTTGGTTCCGATAAACTACCAGGCATTGCAAAAGGATTGGGAAAAGGAATTCGCGAAATCAACGATGCTAAAAATCAAATTCAAGCAGAAATAGCAAAAGGGACAGAAGGCTTTCAAGCAGAAATACAAAAACACACTTCCGAAATACAGTCCGAAATAAATAAAGCAGGCGAAGGAATGAAAAAGCAGTTGGAAGAAGCTGGAAGTATTGCGAAGGAGGAAGGCAAGAATATTGAGGATACGATGAAATAGAAAATTTTGTAAAGCGCTAAAAATCAACACTTTTTAAAATAATAATGGTGCAACCTTTTTTTCATATATCGCGTCTTAAATTCTGAGAAAAAGAGGATGATTTGTTAAATCATAATACTATTAAAAATAAATAAGTAAGTAAACAACAATAACTTTAAATCGATTTCTATGAAAAATAAGTTTCTTTTATACTTTGCAAGTGTGTTATTTGCTTTGATTTCTTATAGCCAAAATGCAGTAGGTCAAGAGCAAAAATCCTATGGTGATAAAAAAGAAAAATCATTAGAAGAAAAAATGGAAGGCACCTATATGATTATTAACAAGAGTTCAAAATTCACGCAGGTCTTAACCACTGATATCTTGGTAGAAATCGAAAAAAAGCGAGACGCTACTAGAGAAATTTATTATGAATATAGTCAGTATATAACGATAAAAATTCTTCCCAAAAACGTTATTAATGCCCCTGATTTTGACCCTAAGAAATTCAATTAATCAATTTGTTTTTGTGATTTATCTCTCAATAAAATATTAAATATTTTAATACTGTTTTTTATGAAAAAAATTCTACTTACCTCCTCTTTATTTTTTATCGGTATATTTTCGGCCTTCGCTCAACCAGCAAACGATGCTTGTGCAGGAGCCCAAGTGGTTCTACAGGATGGCACCTGTGTTGCAGGAACAACGGTATTGGCTAATGATAATTGGACAGGAACAATAGGTTGTCAGTCAAGTAATAATCATCCGGATGTTTGGTACACGTTTGTCGCAACTGGTTCTCAGGCTAGTTTTACTATAACCAGTGGTACATTGACGGGGAATATAGAATTGATTTTGGTATCAGCTACAGGATCTTGCACTGGTCTAGGTCTTCAAGGATCATCGTGTGGAGCATCGCCTTTAAATGCGGTGATCAATGGATTACAAATCGGAACAACATATTATTATACTATTTCTTCATCCACCTCATCGCAGGGTACTTTTACAACCTGTTTAACTACAACAAATCCTCCTCCAGTTTCTGGACAAGATTGCGCAACGGCAGCTATTTTATGCAACAATACCCCCTTTTCTCAGGCCTCATCAAGTGCTGGTTTTGGAGTTCAGGAGGTAAATCAAGTAAATTCTTGTTGGGGAACTGGGGGAGAAAGGCAATCGAAGTGGTTTAAATTTACTGTTGGTTGTTCGGGAACCTTAGAGTTTATGATAAGCCCCGTTAACACATCACCTACACAGGCAGGAGATGATTATGATTTTGCTATTTGGCAAAACTGCCCAGGCGCTGCTACTGCCCCTCTTGCTTGTAATTGGAGTGGATGTATGGGTACTACAGGCATAGCAACAAATCCCGTTGCAAGCTTTGCATCTGTTGGCGGAGTTGGTTGGGAAAATGACAACCCTCCAGGTCCTGGAACATGTGCTCCTGGCCCTTTTCAATGGGCGCCCACTATAACTGTTACCGCAGGAAATACCTATGCTCTTTTGATAGATAATTATACTACTAGTAATGCTGGTTTTTCATTCATATTTGGAGGTACTGCTAAAATTGGTCCTGATGCTACTTTTACAATGGTAACTTCTGGTTGTGGACTAACTGTTACTCCAACAAAAACATGTGCGACTGCTAACTCAACTTATTTATGGGCTTATGGAGATGGAACAACTTCAACTTTGGCTACCCCGCCTACCCATACTTACGTTGTAGGTGGTACATATATTGTTTCTTTAACTGTTACAGATGCTTTAGGCTGTAGCGACACATACAGTTTAACCGTGAATGCGCCAACAGCAAATGCAAATGTGGATCAAACAATTTGTGCAGGTTCAACCGTAACATTAGCAGGATCAATAGGTGGGTCAGCAATCAGTGGTACGTGGTCAGGTGGAGGTGGAGTTTTTACTCCTAGTGCAACTACATTAGGTGCCACTTATACTCCCACAGCAGCAAATATTGCAGCAGGAACGGTTACTTTAACATTAACTCCAAGCGACATTTCTGGCCCATGCCCTTTATCAGCTGATCAGATGATTATAACCATAAGACCATTGCCTGTGGCAACCTTCAGCTATACCGGCACGCCTTATTGTCAGAATGCCGCAAACCCATCTCCAACCTTTAGTGGTGGTGGAGTGGCTGGAACATTTAGTTCCACCGCAGGCTTGGTATTTGTAAGTACAGCAACCGGACAAGTAAATCTATCAGCAAGCACAGCAGGAACTTATACCGTAACCAATACTATAGCAGCAGCAGGTGGCTGTCCTGCAGTAATTGCAACATCAACAATTACAATCACTCCCTTGCCAGTAGCAACCTTCAGTTATACCGGTACCCCTTATTGTCAGAATGCCGCAAACCCATCTCCAACCTTTAGTGGTGGTGGAGTAGCTGGAACATTTAGTTCTACAGCAGGCTTGGTATTTGTAAGTACAGCAACCGGACAAGTAAATTTATCAGCAAGCACAACAGGAACATACACTGTAACCAATACAATAGCAG
>JAYVZC010000164.1:0-4526 GCA_043783695.1 Bacteroidota bacterium | reverse complement strand
TCGTACAATCAATGTCCGGTGTTCGTACAAAAATTAAATTTCCATATTTAATGAATTGGGTAAGCGAAGGATTAATAGGAATAAATAAAGCAGAATTAGTAATTAGCGTTGATACCAATCTTCTTGACTTATATAAACTCGATACATTTGCTGCACCTGCTGCATTAATTCTGTTTGGAATAAATGACGATGGAACAACTTTCGCTATTCCTGATGCGTTTGAAGGGGCTACCTATTTTGGTGGAACATTGAACTCATCTACTATTCAATACCGTTTTAATATTGCACGTTACATTCAACAAGTTTTAGATGGAAAAAGAAATAATAATGGATTGTATTTATTGGCATCTAACGGTGCAGTGTTTGGAAACAGAGCCGTACTTAGCGGAGGGTATTCCGGAAGTGCTCGTCCAATGAAATTAAATTTAACTTATACAAAAATACATTAACAGATGTGTGGAATAGTTGCATATATCGGAAATAAACAAGCGTATCCTTTTTTGATAAAAGGATTACAACGACTTGAGTACAGAGGTTACGACAGTGCCGGAGTGGCAATGCTTGACAATGGGGAACTGAACGTTTACAAATGCAAAGGAAAAGTTGTTGATCTCCATAATTTTATTGGAGATAAAAATAAAGGTGGAAACATTGGAATAGGTCATACACGTTGGGCAACACACGGTATTCCAAATGATGTAAATGCTCATCCGCACTATTCTGCCTCTAAAAATATGGTGATGATCCACAATGGAATCATTGAAAACTATGGCCCGTTAAAAGCGGAATTAATAAAACGCGGACATGTTTTTTTAAGTGATACCGATACAGAAGTATTGATTCATTTAATTGAAGACATTCAAGAAAAAGAAAAAGTTCGTTTGGGTGAAGCCGTGCGTATAGCATTAAACCAAGTAGTTGGAGCTTATGCCATTGTTATTCTTTCTAAAAACAATCCCGATGAATTGTTTGCTGCAAAAAAAGGCAGTCCAATGGTAATTGGAATTGGTGAAAACGAATTTTACATTGCATCCGATGCAACACCAATTGTTGAATACACAAAAAATGTTGTTTACCTAGAAGATGAAGAAATTGCTTTTATTGAAAGAGGTAAAGAATTAAAAATAAAAACAATTAAGAACAGAGAAAAAACGCCTTATGTTCAAGAACTAGAAATGAAATTGGAGGCACTTGAAAAAGGTGGTTACGATCATTTCATGTTAAAAGAAATTTATGAGCAACCCCGCTCTATTAAAGATAGTATGCGCGGACGATTGAGTTCGGTAGAAGGCGTTGTGAACTTGGGAGGGATTACTGAATACGAACAAAAATTTATTAATGCAAAACGCATCATCATCATTGCCTGCGGAACATCGTGGCATGCAGGATTGGTTGCCGAATATTTATTTGAAGATTTAGCACGCATTCCTGTTGAAGTTGAATATGCTTCTGAATTTCGCTACCGGAATCCAATTGTTTATGAAGACGATGTTGTTATTGCTATTTCACAATCAGGAGAAACAGCAGATACATTAGCTGCCATAGAATTAGCAAAATCAAAAGGAGCAACTATCATTGGAGTTTGTAATGTGGTTGGTTCATCCATTGCTCGTGCAACACATGCAGGATCTTACACACACGCAGGACCAGAAATTGGTGTTGCTTCTACAAAAGCATTTACTGCACAAATTACAGTACTTACTTTAATGGCTTTGAGAATTGCACATCGCAAAGGAACTATTTCTTCTTCTCGTTTTCATCAATTGTTAAGTGAGCTAGAAGCAATTCCTGCAAAAGTAGAACGTGTATTACAAACCAACGATAAAATAAAATACATTGCCGACATTTATAAAAATGTAAACAACGCATTGTATCTTGGTCGTGGATACAGCTTCCCTGTTGCTTTAGAGGGCGCATTAAAATTAAAAGAAATTTCCTACATACATGCTGAAGGTTATCCTGCAGCAGAAATGAAACACGGCCCTATTGCTTTAATTGATGAAGAGATGCCTGTATTTGTTATTGCAACAAAAGGAACCTCTTACGAAAAAGTTGTAAGCAACATTCAAGAAGTAAAAGCACGTAAAGGAAAAATTATTGCCATTGTAACCGAAGGCGACACACAAGTGAAAGAGATGGCTGATTATAGCGTTGAAATTCCGGAGACGGATGAAATATTAGTTCCTCTAGTTTCTGTTGTGCCATTGCAATTACTTTCATACCACATTGCTGTGATGAGAGGTTGCAATGTTGATCAACCAAGAAATTTGGCTAAGTCGGTAACTGTTGAGTAAATTACGAAGCGTCATTGCGAGCCCGCCTGCGGTAGGCAGGTCCTGCATTTTCGCGGGATGTGGCAATCTCATTCTTTTATCATATTAGGCGCTTCATAGAAATACGAAGCGTTTTTTATTTTACCCATTTTTAATCAATATATTAAAGCCATGGACTATAAAAGAATGCCCATAGAAATTGAATCTCCCGAACAATTGGGATATTCAACAATAAAATACAATCTGACTGAAAGTTCTATCAGCGATACCGTATTCAGCAGCATTCAATTAAACATAAATGATCTGAAATTATGTTATGGCGATCATTTAGGAAAACCGGAATTGAGAAAATTGATTGTTGAAGATTTTCCAACTCTTTCAGAAAAAAATATTTTGATAACTGCAGGCGCTGCTTCCGCACTTTTTATTGTTTCTACTTCTCTTTTAGAAAAAGAAGATCACCTAATTGTTATTCGACCCAATTATGCTTCCAACATTGAAACTCCGAGGGCAATTGATTGTGAAATTGATTATATTGACTTGAAATTTGAAAATAATTTTTCTGTTTCAGTGGATGACATTCGTTCCAAAATAAAAACAAACACAAAACTGATAAGTATTACTCATCCTCATAATCCAACGGGAATGATTATTCCACAGAATACAATGATGGAACTTGCGGTACTATCTGAAAAAAATAATTGTTTCTTATTAGTTGATGAAACATACCGTGAATTAAATCTTGAAAATGATTATCCTCTCGGAGCGGCTCTTCACAACAGAATAATTTCTGTTTCTTCGGTTTCAAAAGCATATGGCCTTCCCGGAATCCGAATTGGCTGGCTAGTTACACAGAGTGCTTCTCTCTTCGAAAAATTTCTCGCTGCGAAAGAGCAGATCTTTGTATGCAATTCGGTAATTGATGAAGAAATTGCTTTCCAATATTTAATAAAGAAAGATTTTTACTTCAAAGAAATAAAAAAACATATTTCAAAAAACTATCAAACTCTAATAGATTGGATTTCTGCCGAAAAACGAATGGAAATGGTAAAGCCACATGGCGGAGTTGTATGTTTTCCAAGAATAAAAAACACAAAAATTGATCTTAAAAAATTCTATGAAACTCTGAATAATAAATATCAAACACATGTTGGTCCGGGACATTGGTTTGAAATGCCTGAAAATTATATGCGTATTGGGTATGGCTGGCCAACAAATGAAGAGCTCAAACAAGGATTGAAAAATATTTCACGATGTTTGGATGATAGTATACACTTTTGAATGACCTATATGGGAATTAGAAAACAAAAAAGCCGCCCCGAATCATCAGGACGGCTTGTAATCTAACTAGATACTATTTATTCAAACACTATTTTCGGCAAAGGATCACTCCAAGGGCTTTGTCCGTCTTTACCAATATTAGCAACTCTGAACCAAAACTTCTTGCCTATTTCCAAACTATCTTTTATAAAGGATGCTGTGGTGGAGATACCAATTTGTTCCCATGTATGCTCCGGATCAGTTTCTGGTGTTTCAACAGGCAATGGGTCTTCCACCATTTGCCATACATAAGCATGACGAGCCAAAGAAGGGGTTATCAGTTTTATTTCTCCAGGCATTTCTCCTTTTTGAACTGTGAAGCCGGTTATTCTTCTTCCTCCAGCCTGAGCTCTTACATCCATACCTGCACTAAGGATTATGGTTTCGGAACCATTAGCTGCTGCTTCCACATAATGTGATAGCTGAATCAAAAGTCCACTCAGGATCACTTCTTTGTCGCGCATAGTTGCTGTTAAAACTTTTCCTCCGGATAAGGCCGCATTGTAGGCAGTTTCCAAATTGTTCACTGCAGTAGTGATACTCGCCAAAGTTGGGGTTGGCGTTGTAAAATTTGGATTCCCTGTCATTACTGTTACATAATGTCTTGCATTTTCAATTTTTGTCGGCACATTTTGTTTCGACAATTTTAAGCTTACTAATTTTTTCATAAAATTTATTTTTTTGTTTTTTGTTTGTCTTCTGTTTACAGAACCTTATGGGAGTATCATCAAGGTTAAAGCCACATGAACAAACGGGTTTAATTTAGCTTTTTGCTGTGAAAATTTTATTCACTATCAGATAAAATACATTCAATCACGATTGTTTAGTAAAGAATGACGATTGTTAGTCAAGGAATTCAATTTCTTTACTAACGAATTATGATTGTTGGTCAAAGAATTCGGTTTCCTTGCTAAGGAATTACGATTGTTGGTT
>JAYVZC010000163.1:0-10729 GCA_043783695.1 Bacteroidota bacterium | reverse complement strand
GATGCTTAAGTTTTGAACTGAATTGTCCGTAAAGACCCATAGAAATGAACAGCAAGAGACTTGAGAAGAGAGCTATTCGGAGAGCTTTAGTAAACATTTTATTTGAAGAATTTCTGTTCCTTGATTATCAAAAACAGGGCTAAGCTACTCATAAATAAAATAAATAATATTTTTTTAAGAATAATTAACATTAGGTCGGACGTTACTCAAATTTAATCATTTTGAGTATTCTTCTTAAAAATTTTTTATTTTTAAATATATTCATACATTTGCGCTCCAATTAAGAAGGGTACCCTAGCTCAGTTGGTAGAGCAAAGGACTGAAAATCCTTGTGTCACTGGTTCGATCCCAGTGGGTACCACAATCCAAGCATCAATATGCTTCATAGCCCTTTAAACCTTGTGTTTAAGGGGTTTTTATTTTTCATTTGGGTGCATATTCTATCAGCCCTGAAATATAATACCGAATCGGTTTCTGTAACCTGTAGGCGGGCAGCTAGTCCAATAATTGCTTTGCAATTTTGCACTACAACAGCCACTCTCTCGGCATTAACCATTGTAAATTACAAAATGTCCTTGGACTCCTATTTTATAATAACAATTGGTATAATCTCCTTTTTTACGTGGTTAATTTTTTATTTATGGAAACGAAATCCTGAATACGTCTTATCTGCAAACAGAGTAAAAAGCGCAAACTCAAAACAATAAACATTAATCTTTTAAACTATATACTTATGAAAACTTTAAAAACAATTTTAATGATGTGTGTGTTGATTATTTCAAGTAGCATTATTGCACAAACAGGTGGAATAATAAAAGGAACTGTGCTTGACGAAAGAAACATTCCAATGCCATTTGCTCCAGTAGTAATTTTGCAAGATTCAACAATTATTACTAGCACATCAACAGATGAGAAAGGAGAATTTACTGTCAAAGAACTTACTCCAGGTAAATACAACGTTAAATCATTCTTCTCAAGTTACAATACTACTGTAATAAAAAAAATTAGTGTCAATCCAGATCAAATAAGATATGTAACAATTAACATGACATTAACGGCAACAGGTTTACCGCCAGTAGTTATTTCGGCACCATTTATTGAACCGGCTTTCACACCAACCATGTATAGTGTTACACCAATTTCAATCGATCAAATTGAATGTTCGGCAGAGGGGAAAAATGATATCATTACTTTAATTTTAAGTGTAACTCCCGGAGTGATGCCAACAGATGATGGAAAAGATATTTATGTGAGAGGCTCCAGAAGAGGAAGTACCGCTTATTATGTTGATGGAAATAGAACAATGGATGTTCCTGAAGTTCCTGGAATGGGAATAAGTGGAATGGAAGTTTTAACAGGTGGTGTTCCTGCCATGTATGGCGATTGTACCGGAGGATTGGTGATTATTACTACTAAAGAATACAAATGGGAAATGAATAGAAAACAAAATGAATTAGAAGACAGAGCAGAAAAACAAATACAAAAGAAAAAATCAGAAAACAAAGAAGCTAGTGAAGAATAAATACTTGATAGATTGCATAAACAAAAACTCCGCTCAAATATTGAGCGGAGTTTTTGATTTAGGCAGTGGGGATTTTTTTATCTTTTATGATAAATAAATTAAATCCTAGTCCGAATGTTACACGCAACTCCTGTAATGAAATAGGACTTGGAGCTTGAGACAAATGTCTTCCATAAACATATCGTGTTTCAACAAACAAATGAGCAAATCGTTGAAAGTAATAGTTGAAGCCCACTCCTGCAGTTGCAAGCGGAGTCAAAACACCAGGATAATACTTTCTAATTTGCGTATCTCCAGCTTTCAAAGCAGGTGGGCCACTTTTGTATGAAGATGTGTATGCCAACCCAGGTTGAAAAATAAAATAAGGATCAAAATGACTAGTGGTATTAAAGTGATAAACACCTCCCAAATAAATAGAATGAAAATCCTTTAGACCAATTGAATCTTTTGTCAAACCAGTGCTTCCTAATAAATAACTTGCAGAGCCTCTGATTGAAATTTTATTATCCAAATAATATTCAGCACTTCCATTGATGTGAACGTTATTGATATTTTCTTTAAACAAATAGCCTGCAACAATAGAAGCATCTGCACGAACCAAATGTTTGTGTATGAATTGAGTGTTTTCTTGCTGAGCAAAAACAACGCTTAGAGAGCATACATATCCTAGTATTAAGATTATCTTTTTCATGATTTCAAATTTTTAAGTTCGTTTTTTTAGTTGATCCCACATATCAAACAAACGAACGTTTAAACTAACATTGATAAGCATGTGTCCTTCAATTCCTCTTACCTGATTTTTTACAATCAACACATCTTTTTTTCCATCAATTTCAAAAACTTCTGCGTGAATGTCTTTTCCAAGATGCATCATATATTGGGCAGTTAATGAAATATCTGTTTTATCTGTAATGTTATAATGCATTCCTAATCCGGCTTGCACGGCACTGCTCCATTTTTCTTTATAAAACCCATCACTGTTTTTTGTAACTTTTGAATAATCAAAACAGTGTCCAGCTAAAATGTAAGGAGTGATTTTTCCTTTTGTTGTAACACAATTAAAAGGATAAGCCAAAACCGACCAACCGATATGTAAATCTTCTCTTTTTGCGATTCCACCAATATCGGTTGTAATATAATCTCCGTACCAATCGGTGTTAACTCTGCTTAACACTCTTATTCTGAATTGACCTCCGTAACCAAAACCATTGGCTCCATCATCGCTAAATGCGCTAACCGCATTTCGCACTCCTAATTGAAAATAACCACTTTCTGTGTCGAGGTGTTCTTGTGCTTTTCCCATCACAGGAAGGAATAAAGCAAGTAGGATTAACTTCTTCATGGGGATACTTGTTTTTGATTATGAGTATAAAACAGTTTGCTGTTTGTTATATTGTTAGTAAAGGTTGAATTGAGGTTAATACTTATAATGTCTAGGTTAAACGCAGCCGATTATCCTAAATCGACCTAAGCAACAAATTTAAAAATTCTAGCAATATCCTACAAAGAAACTATTATTAACTTTGCAACATCTTTTTCAGAATAAATTGTTTATGAAAAACAATCCTCATCGTTCAATAATCATTTGGCTTTTAGCCGGATGTTTTTTAATTTATGCAATGGTTGTAATAGGTGGCATTACACGACTAACGCATTCCGGACTATCAATGGTAGAATGGAATCCTATTATTGGATCATTACCACCAATGAATAAAGAAGAGTGGCAGATTCCTTTTGAAAAATACAAACAATCGCCCGAGTATCAGATCATCAATAATCAATTTACATTAGAAGAATTCAAATCCATTTATTGGTGGGAATATATTCATCGTATGCTAGGACGCACAATTGGAGTTGTTTTCTTAATTCCATTTTTTTATTTTCTGGCAAATAAAAAATTTGATAAACCTCTTTTAAAAAAAATGTTTGTACTTCTTTTGTTGGGTGCATTGCAAGGGGTTTTGGGTTGGTTCATGGTAAAAAGCGGATTGCAAAAAGAGCCGCATGTGAGTCATTACCGACTTGCTGCCCACCTCATCAGCGCTTTTACTGTTTTTGGATTTACATTTTGGTATGCGTTGGATTTGTTGTATCCAACAGAAATCCGGGAAACCGTGATTATTAAAAATATAAAATATTGGGCAAAAATAATGTTTACCATAATTGTAATACAAATTATTTATGGTGCTTTTGTGGCTGGATTAAAAGCGGGACTATTTTACAATACATATCCGGCAATGGGTGATGCATTTATGCCTGAAACGGTTACTTCTTTTGACACTTTTTGGGAAAATTGTTTAGAGAATCCTGCAGGAGTGCAATTTATACATCGCAACATTGCAATTGTTGTTGCCTGCCTCGTTTTATTTGTTTGGTGGAAAGCTAGAAAAGCCGACTTGACATCTTTTCAACGCAAAACATCAAACGTGATGCTAGTTGTAGTTGGAATTCAATTTTTATTGGGAGTGGTTACACTATTATATGCTGTTCCTGTAACTCTAGGTGTACTGCATCAAACAGGAGCATTCGTATTATTTGCAGCCGGGTTATTTTTTATTCACGGTCTTCGAAAAGCTTAAAGAAGTCGCATCATTTTTCCATTCAAATGTTTCTATTATCCGGTAGATATCTTTTCTCACAAAATCTAAAACGGGAGCAATTGAATCCGTATTGGGTTCAACATTAAAATACATTGCTCCACGAATAAAATGTTTTGTGCTATCCGTTAAAAAAAATTGAATGGACGAAGCCGCATTTCCACCGATCTCATAGATCAATCCGTAAACCTTGCTGGAATCTCTTGAAACCAGCTTCTCTTCTATTCCCGAAGCTTTTATTTGATGCTTGGATGCCAACTCATTTGTTTCTGAAAGATATTCGTTGATGTCTCCATTCACTTCATGATAAGTAAGATGCAAAGTTCCGTTCATTGAAGGAAATTCCAAATTTAACCAACAAGGTTCGGCACGATAACTTTTGTCATTTTCTATTTTTGTATAAGTAGGAATGTCAAATGAAAATGGACAAGCTGCATTGTATGAAACGTATTTTTTTTCTGGAAATGTCAATCGAAAGTATGCTCTTGGTTTCGGAGCGATGGTGTCGTCATCGTCATCACCTCCGCAAGAAGAAAGGCAGTAGACAGTAGACAGTAGACAAAGAAAAAAAAGAAAATTTTTCCTCAATATTAAAAATTTGAAATTTGAAATTTGAAATTTACTTTTCATCTTCTCTCTCAAGTGTAATTTTAACTCGTTTAATTTTTCTGTTGTCGGCCGATTCAATTGTAAAAATTATATTTTTGCCTGCCCGTCCGCTAGGTGGGAATGTAATTTTTTGATTTTTAGTTGGGATTCTGCCTTCAATTTCAATAATCAATCCTGCTAAAGTATCCGCCTCTCCTTTTGCATCTTCAAAATCTGCTCCGTCAATTTCTAAAATTCTTGCCACATCATTTAGTGGTGCTTTCCCTTCAAACACAAAATTATTTCCATCTAATTTAGAATAAACCAAATCATCGTCATCAAATTCATCGTTAATTTCTCCAACAATTTCTTCAATCACATCTTCTAAAGTAACAATGCCTGAAGTCCCCCCATATTCATCAACCACGACAGCAAGGTGAATTTTTTTGTATTGAAATTCTCTTAACAGATCGTCAATTTTCTTATTCTCAGGAACAAAAAATGGAGGCCTAACAATACTTTGCCAATTGAAAGAATCTTTTTCGTTAAGGTACGGCAACAAATCTTTTGTGTAAAGAACGCCTACTATATTATCTAACGTGTCCTTATAAATAGGAACGCGAGAAAAACCAAAAGCAGTTATGTCTGCCAATAATTTTGTGTACCCCATTTTATATTCAAAAGCAGTTACATGTGTTCTCGATTGCATAATTTGTTTTACATCGGTATTGCCAAACTTCACAATTCCTTTTAAAATTTTATGATCCTCCTCCGGAATGTCTTCATCGGAAGTAAGATCCAGAGCCTGTGATAATTCATCTACCGAAATATTGTGTGATTGCGGTTTAATCACCTTATCGAGCAAAGAAGTAATAAAAATTAAAAACGAACTTACAGGATAAAACAAACGTTGTAAAACCAACACAAAGAAAATTAGTCTGCGAGAAACTTTCAACGGATTTTGTGTAGCGTAAATTTTAGGTGTAACTTCTCCAATTAATAAAATTAAAAAAGTAACAGCAACTACCTGCATAACAAAACCTAAAGTAGGATTTCCGGGAAATTCAAATAATCCATTCTCCTTACTTCCTTCTTTTACGAAAATAAAAGAAGCGTTAAGAATAACGATAGCGATATTGATAAAATTAACACTTATAAGAAGAGTTCCCAGTAAGCGTTTGGGAGATTCTATTAACTTCAGAATCCTTTGATCTGTTTTCGAATCGGATGTCTTGAGTTCATCCATATCATTTGGAGTAAGCGAAAAGAAAGATGATTCCGCAGCTGAAACCAATGCTACAATTAGCAACAATACGAATATTGAAATTATTGCTATTACAATACTAAATGAAATTGGATTTACAACAATGCTTAAAAGCGGAGAGTTAAAAAAAAGACTGGTACTCGTGACGGCCAAAATTTTGGATATTAGTTAAACTTATATTGTCGCAAAGATAGTGCTTTGTAAATAAATCTATTTAAAAAGGCAAATCATCTCCTGTTTTAGGCCCGCTACTTGTTGATTCATTTGTATTTCCTTGCGGAGAAGTGTTTTCTTTTTTACTTAAGATGGTAAACGTGTCGCCCACAATTTCTGTAGTGTAACGCTTGTTCCCTTCCTTATCGTCCCAGGAACGGGAACGCAATTTACCTTCTACATAAATAGTCATTCCCTTTTTCAAATATTTTTCTGCTATTTCTGCTAAGCCTCTCCAAACAACAATATTATGCCATTCGGTTTGCTCCTGACGTGCTCCTGTTTTATCTTTATACACTTCTGTTGTTGCCAAAGTAAAGTTTGCAACAGCTGATCCGCCTTCTAAATGACGAACTTCTGGGTCTTTACCTAAATTACCTACTAATATTACTTTATTAACTCCTGCCATTTTTAAAAATTTGCTCAGAACAAATATAAGAAAAAATAAGGATAAATGGAACGCAGATTACCCCGATTTTTAGGATTTGAAACACTCCCCCTTTCCTTCAATGTCGCTTGGTTAAGGATTATTAGCCCTGTAAACAGGTCGCTCCTCTGGAGCTTTAATAATTCCCAATATCAATGTTCTACAACCAGATTGCTCCTACGGAGCTTTTATAACAATACTTGGCTCAAAATCTAGACAAAAAATTATTCAATAAAAAATCCCGCTCCGAAAATTTCGGAGCGGGATTTTTTATTTCACTGTTTTGTAAGAAAAACATTTATGAAAGTCCCCCTGTGAATAAGCATACAAAGGGCTTTTAATAACTTTTAGCTTTCTTATTTTACAATAGTTACTGTGCCAATATAATGATGCTCGACTTCAGCAAAATCGCGAAGATTTACCTTCCAAACATAAACATCTATTTGTGCAACTTTGTCTCCTCCATTTGCTCTTCCATCCCAGCCTTTTTTTAAATCAGTCGTTCTATAAATTAGATTTCCCCAACGGTCAAAAATCAGTAGCTCATAAGTATCTATATCATATCCAATGATTGTTGGACTAAAGGTGTCGTTGATTCCATCATGGTTTGTTGGAGTAAATGCGTTAGGGGCATAAAACACAAACTCTGGCATAATTTCAACAGTATTGTAAGCCGTATCGGTACATCCAAACGAATTCATTACCACCTGTTGAACAGTATACACTCCGGTTGTTGGATACGAGAATATTGGATTCTGCGCTGTGCTCGTATTTAATCCCGATTGAGGATTTGTATAAATAAAATCCCATAACCAACTGTTAGCACCTGACGATAAATCAGCGAACGTAACTTGCGGTGAGGAAGACATTACCGGATTAGGAGATGAACTAAATCCTGCTGTTGGTCCTGGATATACATCAATATAACTGTTGTTTGTAATAGATGCCGAACAACCCAATGCTGTGGTTACCGTTAAGGTTACATTATACGATCCTGGATTTGGATAAGTATGCGTCACAGGTTCTCCTGTTTGATTAGCGGATCCATCACCAAAATTCCAAGAAAAAATAGTCCCAATATTACTAACCCCATTGAAGGTAACGGTAAAATCTTCACAACCTGCAGTATCATTAGCAAGCATAAATGAGATTGGGAGTGGATTCACCGTTACTGTGGCTATGTCTGATACAGAGATAGAACATCCTCCGTCATTCACCGTAACAGTATAATTGAATGGTGATGAGCCTAACGGTGGACTTACAGATTGAGATGCTCCATTTACCCCATTACTCCACGAATAGGTGTAAGGGCCACCATTACCACCTGTTGCTGTGGCAGAAATAGTTACAAAACTTCCTTCACATACGGTAACATCCGTTGCCGTAACTGCTATTTGTGGATTAACAACAACTGTTGTAACAGTTGCCCCGGAAATACATCCGTTATTATCTATTACAGCAACCGTATAACTGGTTGTTGAAGTTGGTGTAACAGGAAATGGTCCGCCTGTTGAATCCGCTGCAAGTGGGTTCCAAACATAAGTATATGGATATGTTCCACCGGAACCTGCTCCATAAATTTGGGCTAACTGTCCAATACAAATAGTATCGTTAGGTGCTGCAATTACACTTAATGGACTTGGTTGATAAAGAATAACTGAACCAGAAACAATGCATCTATTGGCATCGGTTACAACCACATTATAAACTCCTGCAGTTAATCCACTGAATGTAGCACTAGGTTGTGGAGTTCCTGCATTTAATGTATAACTATATAAAGGTTGGCCACCGGCAGCTAACACCGTTACACTACCATTTGATAAGCCGTTACAAGAAGGCATAACAGATGTAAATCCAGTAATTGTTGGCCCTGCTGAATCAGCAACTATTGAACTTGTAGTAGCTGTACACCCATTGTTATCTGTTACTGTTACATTGTAAGTGCCGGCAAAAACAGGAGTAATAATTGCTGTTGCTCCACCTGTTGACCATAAATATGAATATGGAGCTGTTCCACCGGAGACACTTACTCCTGCACTACCATTTTGACTTCCACATGTACTGAAGTTAGATGAAGGCGATAGTGAAATTGGTGTTGGTTGAGAAATAGTATAAGTTATTACTCGTGAACATCCGTTAAGGTCTGTAACAGTTACTTGGTAAGTGCCAGCCGCAAGGTTTGTTACTATTGGACCCGCCCCAACAGATGGAAGCCAAGCGTAAGTATAACCAGGAGTTCCACCGGTAACACTAACAGTAATTTGACCATTATTGCCACCATTACACGAAACATTCGTTAATGAAACAAGATTGATAGTTATTGCTGTAGGTTGTGATATAGTAGCAATAGAAAGACTCGTACAACCATTCGCATCAGTAGTTGTTACAGAATAAGATTGAGCACATAAACCAGTAGCTGTAGTTGTTGTTTGTAAAGCCACATCATTCCATAAATAAGTATATGGACCGGTTCCTCCTCCGGCAAGCACTGTTGCAGATCCATTACAACCTAAGTTACAAGAGGTATTTACTGTTGAAATAATACCACTGATGAGCGGTGTAGGCTCAGTAATACCTACCGAAACAGAAGCTGTACAACCTACTCCATCAGTTACTATAAATGAATAGGTTCCTCCCGATAAATTATTTGCAAAAGTTCCTGTTTGAACCGGTGTTGTTGTCCAACTACTAGTATATGGCAACGTACCACCAGAAACAGCTCCTTGAGCACTTCCATTTGCAGCTCCGGCACAAGTTACATTTGTACTTGTAACAATAGAAACTATTGGAGCAGTATTATCATTTACGTTTGCAGTACCTGTTACGATACAACCATTGTTATCGGTAAGCGAAATAGTATAAACACCCGCATTCAAGCCAGTTGCACAAATAGTTGTTTGTATTGCAGGGTCGCTCCATGAATAAACAAATGGAGGGGAGCCTCCTGTTATCGAAGCACATGCACTACCGTTTGCTATTCCACAATCGGAATTGGTAGTGGTTGTAGTAACCGCAAGCACTGTAGGCTGTGTTATCACAGCCGAATTAATAGCTGTACACCCTTTAGAATCTGTTACTTGTAAGTTCTGTATTCCTGCACACAATGCAGTAACTGTAGGTGTTGTTTGTAATGATGGAGTCCAAATGAAAGTATACGGTCCTGTTCCTCCTGTATAAACAGCTGTAGCCTGAGCATCGCAAGCACCAAAGCAACTTACGTTGGTATTGGATATTGAAGCAACAAGCGGATTTGGCTGAGTAATAATTACAGTGGTAGATGCCGTGCAACCATTTGCATCTGTAGCAGTAACAGTATAAGTAGCTGCACATAAATTATTTACTGAAGCACCGGCTGTTCCACCGGCATTCCAAATAAAGCTGAACGGTGCTGAACCACCTGTTACGGCAGCGGATGCAAATCCATCACATGCACCAAAACAACTAACGTTTCCAAAGGCCGTAATGTTAACGGTTAATGATGCAGGGCTTGTTATTGTAGCTGTTGCTGTTGCGCTACAGCCGTTTGCATCTGTTGAAGTAACAGAGTATATTCCGGAACACAATGCTGTAGCTGTTGGGGTTCCTTGTCCTGATGGAGTCCACAAATATATAATTGGTCCTGTTCCCGAAGAAAGACTCACAGTAGCTGTTCCATTACACATTCCACTACAAGAAACATTTGTAGTTGTTGTACTTGCAACAATAGCAGGAGGGTTTGTGAGCGTAACATTCGAAAGAGCGATACAACCTTTGGCATCTGTTACTTGCAACGAATAGGTTCCTGCTGTAATTCCCGTTAAAGAGCTACTTGTAGCTCCACCTGGAGACCAAATATAAGCGTATGGTAAAGTACCACCGGTAGTTGTTGAGGTGGCTGTTCCATTCGCAGAGCCAAAACATATAGGATTTGTTGAGGTTAATGTAGTTGCGAGTACCAACGGTTGTGTAATAGTAACCGAAGTGCTGGCAACACAACCATTAACATCGGTAGCCGTTATAGTATATGTTCCTGCTCCAAGGTTAGTAGCTGTGGGTAATGTTTGAGCATTTGACCATAAAAAGGTATATGGAATTGTCCCACCACTCACTGTAACAGTTGCGTTTCCATCAGTTAAACC
>JAYVZC010000162.1:0-10741 GCA_043783695.1 Bacteroidota bacterium | reverse complement strand
ATCCCCAAAATTTTAAACATAAAAATCTTAATAGTTTAGAGCCCCCACCTGCATTAGTTTTACCTTATCCTGATGGGATTACTCGTTTTACAATGCGCGACTTTACAACTATTGGCAATGCTGAAATATTTCGTCAAGAATGTATAAAACTAGGAACTACTGATGCATGGATAACTGCATTATATAATGGAAAACGAGTTTTAATGAGGGAGGTTATAGCTAACAATTTCTATCATAAAAAAATTAACTAAACAACGATTTGCTTCCTATTATCTCTTGAACTCGTCCGACTTGGCGAGTGTCTAACATAACTTTAATGCCTCTTGAATGAAAAGAAGCACTTGTTAAAATCCATTGCACTTTTCCTCGTGTTCGTTTACCTGTTCGTTGATCTTTTTTCAAAATAATATCAACCTCCTGCCCTAATTGTATATTAGCGCGAAACATATTGGGGCTGTGTGGAGTGTTTAAATTCATTGACATGTGGGCAAAATTAATTATATTTGGTACAGGATACAATTCTAACGATATGAAAAAAATACTTTTATTAACCTTTTCCTTGTTCCTATTGTTTGATGGGTTTTCTCAAGGAATCATGAAAACTCGTAAATGGCGTAAATCTGAACAGGATTCACTCTTGAAAGCCCAAACCATGTTTCAGGAAGAGAGTTATCTTTTAGCACTACCAATTTTTGATAAATTGGAAGATAATCATCCAAAAGAATTGTACTTAAAATATGTTACAGGAATCTGTGGTTTATACCGTAGTGATACGCACCAAAAATCTTTAGAATATTTATTGGCTGTATATGCCAAAAACAAAAAAGCCGCTGGAATACGTTACGACTTAGCTAGAGCGTACCATTACAATTATAAATTTGATGAAGCCTTATTGATATTGAATGAATACTTGAAAAATAAAAAACTAACAGAAAAAGAAAAAAAAGATGCCGAACAGTTAATTGAATATTGCAACAATGCAAAAATACTAGTGGCTAGTCCTGTTGATGCAAAAATTGAGAACATAGGCGATATATTAAATACTGTTGGCTCTGAATATGTTCCTGTTGTGTCTTCCGATGAAAGTGTTATCATTTATACCTACACAGGTGATCAAAGCGTAGGTGGATTACAAAATGGATACAATCAACCGGACAGTTTTGGTATTTATTATGAAGATGTTTTTATCAGTCATAAAGAAGGAAACAACTGGGCTACACCATCGAGTATTGGAACAAACATCAATACAAATGCTCATGATGCAGCCATTGCAATTTCGAATGACGGACAGAAATTATTTATTTTTAAAGATGACAGTTATGACGGTGGCGATATATACATCAGCACAATTGATAGTGTGAATTGGTCGGTACCTGAAAAAATAAAAGGAGAAGTAAATACAGCAGCCTGGGAAGGTAGCGCATCTTTATCCGCGGATGAAAAAACATTATTTTTTTCTAGCGAACGCCCGGGAGGATATGGTGGCAGGGATTTGTACAAAGCAAGTTTATTAGCTGATGGCACTTGGGGAAATATTAAAAATCTTGGAACAACAATCA
Organism: Bacteroidota bacterium; assembly: GCA_043783695.1. GTDB lineage: Bacteria > Bacteroidota > Bacteroidia > 2-12-FULL-35-15 > 2-12-FULL-35-15 > 2-12-FULL-35-15. The sequence continues at coordinate 9,182 of JAYVZC010000162.1, read as the reverse complement.
ACACGGATCGCGATGATGATGCTCCATTCTTCCATCCTGATGGAAAAACATTGATTTTTAGTTCACAAGCATTGAATAGTATGGGTAGCTATGATATTTTTTCAACTGAATATAATTCAGCAGATTCGTCATGGTCAACGCCCAAAAATTTAGGGTATCCAATCAATACTCCTGACGATGATCGGTATTTCATTTTATCTACTGATGGAAATAGAGGCTATTATGCTTCCGGAAAAGAAGGAGGTTTTGGTTTGCACGACATCTATACGGTTGATATGCCAGCTGATTTTTTGAAGCCAGATGTAATTATGGTAAAAGGTATAACTACTGTTGACGACAAACCTGTTGAAACTCTTGTACAAGTTGACATGACAGATAACAATCAAAATTATAGAACATTGAATTCAAATCCTGCTCTAGGAAATTATTTGGTGAATTTGATGGCAGGACATACTTATAAAATCACTTATAAATTAAATGGTTTTCAAGATCAAACCCGAACAATAGATGCAACAGTTATTACAGGGTATGCCGAAAAAATATTCGACATAAATTTTAGCACAAAAATAGATTCTGTAAAAATAGATTCTATAGCTATTGCAATAGTTGATACTACAAAAACCACAACCACAAATGCTGATATTGGCAATTCTACAAAAGAAGGCTTAGAATTTAAAGTTCAAATTGCAGCGTACAATATGCCTAAAAATTACAAATATGATTATTTGAAAGGATTGGGTGAAGTTGAAAAACTATTGTTAGATGATGGCATTACCCGTTTTACAATTGGTGGTTCATTTAAAACATTAAACGAAGCCATAGTTCATAAGGAAAAAGTAAAAGCTGCCGGACAAAAAGATGCCTTTGTAACAGCCATTTACCAAAGGAAACGAGTTTATTTGGAAGATTTAGAAAAACTAGGATTAATTTCTCCTCAACCAAAATAGTCTTATACAAAATTTAGATTTAACCTTTTCGTTCTCTTCTTTCGCCACCAAACCATTTCTTTTTAGGTTTGAAAATAGTTTGTGTTCCAGTATTTTTTGAAGAATCAACGTTTGATTTTTCAGCTCCGCTTGATTCATTTCTCTTTGGAGAATTTCCTTTCACCTGATTTCTTCTTGGTGCATTACCATTTGAAGTATGTCTTGGCGAAGAATGCCTTGCTGAAGAATTTCTTTGCTGTCTTTGTGGAGCCTTTACAACATTGTGATTCATTAAAGGATAAAGATGATTTTCAATAACCGGAACTTTCTTTCCAATTAACTTCTCAATATCTCTTAAATATTCTTTTTCCTCTGCATCACAAAAAGCAATTGCTATTCCACTTGCTCCTGCTCTTCCTGTTCTACCAATACGATGAACATAAGATTCAGGAACATTTGGCAATTCGTAATTAATCACGTGAGTTAATTCATCAATATCAATTCCGCGGGCTGCAATATCTGTTGCAACTAAAACACGAGTTAATTTTGATTTAAAATTATTCAAAGCATTCTGACGAGCATTTTGTGATTTATTTCCATGAATCGCCTGAGCTTGAATTCCATTTTTAGTAAGGTCTTTGGCAACTTTATCCGCTCCATGCTTGGTTCGTGTAAATACCAACACTCTTTCTATTTTTTTATCTTTCAATAAATCAATCAATAGATTTTTTTTATTTTCTTTGTCTATAAAATAAACCACTTGGTTAATTGTATTAGCTGTAGATGAAACGGGAGTTACTTCTACTTTAGACGGATTTACTAAAATTGTATCTGCTAATTTCACAATCTCAGTTGGCATTGTTGCGGAGAAAAATAAAGACTGGCGTTTTGCTGGTAATTTTGAAATTACTTTTTTTACATCATGCACAAATCCCATGTCCAACATTCTATCTGCTTCATCTAAAACAAACAATTGAATTTTAGAAATATCCACATGACGTTGATTCATCAAATCCAATAATCTTCCTGGCGTAGCAATAAGTACATCAATTCCTGAACGCAATGATTCTACTTGTGAAAACTGACTCACGCCTCCAAAAATAACTTTGTATTTCAAATTGGTGTTTCTACCATAGCTGGCAAAACTTTCTCCAATTTGAATAGCAAGTTCTCTTGTTGGTGTTAAAATCAAACTTCTAATCACTCGTTTTCCTTGTGAAAGATTTTTATCTTCCATAAGTAATTGAATAATCGGAATAGCAAATGCTGCCGTTTTTCCTGTACCTGTTTGTGCACAACCTAACAAATCTTTTTTAGCTAACACTAATGGAATAGCTTGTTTTTGAATGGGTGTTGGTGTTATGTATCCCTCTGTTTTTAAAGCCTTAAGGATAGGCTCAATTAAATTTAAATTTTCAAATGACATTATATATGTATTTAGTTAAGACCGAATAAAATTATATAGACTCTTATTCATCGGTCTGATGAAAAAGAATTCTAATTTACTGGTTAAACTTCTAATTTTTGGGATTGTACTCCGAAAGCATTGAGAGGAAAGTATCCCGCACATACGGGATAACAATGAGTAGTTTAATTCATGTAATATGCCACAAAGATATATATAATAAATGGATAAGTGCCACTTTATATTTAATCGTATTGCGATCAGATAGAACGTCATTGCGAGGAACGAAGCAATCTTGACCAATGGAGACTATTCTCATCATCATGAGAGATTGCTTCGTTCCTCGCAATTACGTTTGATTGAAGCTTTATGCTATTTCTCTTTTTTTATAAAAATTATCTTTCTTAATAGTCATAAAATTCTGAGGCTTAAAAAGATTTTCGAAACCATATTGAGCATATAACGAATGTGCGTCTCTTGTTAAAAGACAAATATTTCTCAATCCCTGTAATTCTTTATGCTTGAGAATACATCCCATCAACCATTTCGACAAGCCCTTACCTCTTTCTTCCAGAACAATGAATACATCAGCTAAATAAGCGAATGTTGCATAATCAGAAATCATTCGTGCAAATCCTATCTGTTTACTTCCACAATAAAGTCCAAAGCATAAAGAGTTTCCAATTGCTTTTTGAACAATTTCCATTGGAATGTCTTCTGACCAATATGAAGTAGAAAGAAAATCATGAATGACAGAAATATCGAGTTTTGATTTATCTGTTGAGATAGTGTAATTATCTTTTATATAAGATTCTGTTTCCATTTTGTATATCAGGTTTTTAACCTGATTTTTTACACACAGGTTACAAACCTGTGATACTATTTATTTAGATTCAGCTACTATAGCTAATATTTTTCCATCTGGACTGATTGCTAATCTTGTAATATTTGTGATTCCATATGACGAAAGATGGATTCTATTGTATTCATTTGACGATGCCCATTTTTGTATAAAAACAGTAGATTGGAACCCATAAATAATATATGGATTATTTAACATATTTATTATACAATAATCCTCAGACTTTTCTGGCAATGATGGTGACAGTATCACATCAGCGTTTATAGGGCGTGTCTTATTATCATAATTATTGCTAGAATTCAATTTCCAAAGCGGATACTTTCCATTACTTTTAATCATAAATAAAAAACTATTTTTTTTGAAACCCTGTTGCATACATCGACTAACATTCTCAGCAAAAAACTTAGGCTTTTGAGTTTTTATATTCACGGTATACAAAGAAGCAGGCTCCGTAATCATCACCAATGCCAAACTATCTTTATTTATCCAACAATGATATCCAATCGAATCAACATCTTTCATTATGCAAGATGGCTCTCCTCCTTTCAAAGGAAATTTCCATAAACGCTGTACACTATCTGGTTCAACCATTACCACAGAAATATTTTTCCCATCAGGCATAAAAGTTGGTGAGTATTCACTGGTTGCAGTTTTTGTGAACTGAGTAGTAATTTTTGATTTTAAATCGTATTTATAAATATCGGATTGCTTGTCATCATGAATAGATGTAAACAGAATATATTTTCCATCAGGAGAAAATGCGGGTTGATTATCGTATCCATCGCGCTTGGTGATATTTATTGGATTTGAAAGAATAATGGAATCTTTTACAAAAATAATATCTAGCGACCAAATATCAGTATTAGGCAATTGCGCAAATGAGTTACTAATATTTATTAAAATTAATATCGTAGCTATTATTTTCTTCATATAATTTTAATTCTAAAACACAGTATTCGCCCCGCCCTCTCTCCTTTGGAGAGAGGATAAAGGAGAGAGGCTTTACTTTATCAAAAATGAAATTGGTTTTCCTGAACAACCACTGGGAAATTGAATGTTCAACATCATGGCTATAGTTGGTGCAACATCTGTGATATAGATCTGCTCAGTAGAACTTCCTTGTTTGATATTCCAGCCATAAAATATAAGTGGCACATGAGTATCGTAACTATATGGAGAACCGTGCGTTGTTCCGGTTGACTTGTAATCCACATAAGCAGGTAAATAATTTACGAGTAAATCACCCGAACGTTTTGCATTGTATCCTTTTTGCATCAAATAGCGTGAGCCTTCTGTAAACTGTGAGTTATTCATTGTTGTAGCTGTGATTACTTCCGATACTTGTGGAAATTTTTGTATGAATGTAGCAACATCTTCTTGCACTGCTTGCAAATATAATTTTTTAGATTCAATCACCGCATGATTTAAAAATACTTGTTGATTAGAAAAAGAAAGCACTAATGAATCACCATAATTTTTTGTTAAATATTTTTTTAATGAATCAACCATTTTATTTTCACGGACATATCCCGAAGGAATTTTTAAATCCGTTAAATATGCCGGCACTTCAGGTGCTGCATGATCGGCTGTTAAAAAAACTAATGCATTTCCTTTTCCAACTTGCAATTCAATAAATTTTAATAACTCAGCAAGTTCTTTATCTAAACGAATGTAATCATCTTCCTGCTCAACTGAATTCGGACCATAATTATGACCAATATAATCCGGTGAAGAAAAAGAAACGGCTAAAAAATCGGTAGTAGTAGATTTTCCTAAATTCTCTTGCTTCATTACTTCTATTGCAAAATCTTTTGTTAATGTATTTCCAAATGGAGTTGTTCTAATCATTCCTAAGCCATCATTGGTTGGATAAAGCTTTGGTAAATCGTGAGGAAATATAGATTTTAATTCTCCTTTTGATAGAGTCTCATATTTATTATCATCCGGTAAACTTTCTGTGTATTGTTCAATTGGTAAGAGTGTATTCCAAGGCTGACTAAGATATTTTTTTGGCAATTCTTTTTTATTAAACTCTTGAACCCATACAGGCAATTCTTTCATGTAGTAAGTACTTGAAATAAAACAACCAATACTTCCATCATACCAATAAGCAGCATTTGCTGTATGTCCTGCCGGAAGAATAGCACTTCTATCTTTTAAAGCAATACCAATGACTTTTGATTTCATATTGGATGATAATCGTAATTCATCTGTAATAGTGGTAGTAAGCATATTCACTGGAGAACGTTTTCCTTCATTTGCAGTAGTTCCAACACCATTTACTTTTTCATCTTCAACACAATATAAATCAGTTCCTTTTAATTTATCATACCAATCGTTTGCTATAATTCCATGCACCGCTGGTGTTGTTCCTGTATAAATAGATGTATGTCCCGGACCGGTATAAGTTGGGACATAATTGTAATTGGTATTTTTACAGAAGAATCCTTCATTCACTAATTTTTTAAAACCATCGTTTCCAAATTTATCCCAAAAACGATAAATATAATCGTAACGCATTTGATCAATCACAATTCCAACAACTAGTTTAGGTTTTGTGGTTTTAACAACAGGTTTTACTGTTTGAGAGATACTTACTAATGCAAATACATTTATAAATAAAAAGATAATTATTTTTTTCATTAAATATTTAGATTTATTAAATAACAAGATTTCTTTGTTAAGGTTGAAATGTCAACTGATTAAAATTCTTTTTCACTTTCAACACCAAATAATTTCCCTTGCTTCCAAAGTTTATATTCTTGTTTGAATTGTTTACTATTTCGTTTGGTTAAATCCGAAGGATCTAAAGCACTTAAATCGGGCTTACCGGCATTTACCCATGCTGTATACCATAAACTTGCTGTTGCCTGGACAGATGCGCGCATTTGCTTTTCTACCATTCCGTTTAAAGCTGCATGAAAAGCTGTTGCATATTCGTCTGAAAAAATTGGTTGTCCATATTTACTTTTAATAGTTTTTCCGCCAGCATCAACTTTAAATATTTTTTCTTCAGCAAATTTTTTCTTCAATTCAATATCAACATTCAATAAAGTATCTTTTAATTTATGTGAATGAAGAATAATGTTCCATATTTCTTTTTGTACATTATCAATATATTTAGCCTCTGAAGCATTATAATTATAGGAAGTTCCAAACATTTCCGGCAAACGAGATTCCCACAAAGCATGAATTCCTTTTTGATTTGTTTGTTGTCCGTCATAATTAGCTGAAGTATGTAAAGGCATGTGTGCATCACCAATGTAATGTCCTAAATCAGCCGCTAAGAATAAAATTTCTGTTTTCTTTTTTTCTTTGAACGCCTTTGTTAGTTTTTCCATTAAATCTTGAACATACCAAAAAAGAATTCCATTTTGATTTAAAAATTTCTCATCGTACTTGTTTTTTATTTCAGTCATTGTTTTTGGAATACTGTCCAATGAACCAAAGTTTTCCAAATCAATAAAATGACGGGGGTTTTCTGCTTTATCGTTCAACGTATATTTTCTTAAATCGGGAACTGTTGATTCCTGTGTGATAAAATCGATATGATTGTAAAAAAATGTTTGTAACGGAAGCGGTAAAGCAAATACAGCAGACCGATTGATGTGTTCGTGTCCGAATGTTCCCCAAGAAACTAAAAAGACAGAAAAAATAATTACACTAAAAATTAACACGATTCTTTTCATTATAAACTTTGTTTAGTTATAAAATAAATAAGTGCAACACACACGGTAACACTTATTAAAATATTTGCAACCGCAAACATCATATTTCCGGAACGCATCAGTTCAACTGTTTCATAACTAAAAGTTGAAAAAGTACTAAAACCTCCACAAATTCCAACTATGATAAATGTTTTCATAGCTGGATTTTCATCCATCTTTCCGCTAAAAAAAGCAATTATGAAAGCCAAAATTATACAACTTAAAATGTTTGAACACAATGTCGCAATTGGGAACGATGATTTCAAATTTGATTTTACAATTTCAGAAATCCCAAATCGAGCCAAGCTACCTATTCCGCCCCCCCAAAAAAACTAAAAATATATTATTCATGTGTTAAAATTATATTAACAAATTTAAAACTTACTTTTTACCTTTTCGATTATGCAACCAACGATTTGCTTTATAACTAACATAAGCAGAACCAGCTCCCACAATAGCACCAACTAAAACATCACTAGGATAATGAACTCCCAAATCCATTCTGGAATATCCTACAGAACAAGCCCATAAATAAGCAGGGGCAATTACATACCATTTAGGAAAGGCTATACTCAAAGATGTTGCAGTACTAAATGCTTCTGATGTATGTCCGGATGGAAAGGAAGGACTTCCTCCATCTGTTACTTTTTCAATAAAGGAGTAAGTAGTAAAAGGTCGTTCACGATTTATCGAATACTTCATTCCAAATGAAACACCACTTGACACCAAAAAAGATGCTCCAATAAACAATCCTTTATTTCTAATGATGCTATCATCTTTTTCTAATCCCCGACAGAAAACTGCGACAGGAACAAATATTGATATTGGTGTAGCTGAATTTGTGATTGCAATAAAAGTATTGTCCAGATTTTTATTTCGACTAACATTAATTTTTTTTAATAAATCAATGTCTATATTTTGAGCAATTATTGATGCTGTAAAAATGAATAAAAAAAAAGAAAGGATATTTTTTTTCATTTTATTTTTGATCTAAACGTAAATTTATTTTCTGAAATATTGTAAATACTGCAACGCCAATTCCCATTCCTACAATTGCCCCAACTGTAACATCAGTAGGATAATGAACACCATTGTATATTCTACTGTAAGAAACAAATGCGGCCCATACAAAAATAGAAAGTCCGAAATATTTAATTTTATTTTTAAATAGTAAACTTAAAAACATCGCCAGAGCAAAAGTATTTGCTGCGTGAGACGAAATAAATCCATAAGTTCCACCACAACCACCATTCAAATGAATTTGAGCTTGCAATAATAAATTATGACAAGGTCGGTAACGTAAAAAAACATGTTTGAATGAATGCACAGAAATCTGATCAGAAAGAACAATAAGTAAAATTGCTGCTAATACAACCAACCATAATTTTTTTCCAAAATATTTATAAGCCAGAAACAAAAAAAATACATAGAGTGGAATCCAAAAATATTTATGACTTGCCCAAAACATTACAACATCAAAAAAAGCATTGTGCTTACTGTTAAGAAACAGAAAGAGTTCGGTGTCTATTTCTTTTATGGAGGTAATGAAACTCATTGTTTAATTAATAATCAAACACATTATCTTTTGCATTCAATTGTTTCCACAATTCATCTTTCAACTGAACAAGACCTTGTCCGGATTGTGAAGAAAAATAATGAACGGGAACTGTTGTTTTTTCTTTGAATTTTTTATTCATATCCTTTTTCATTTCTTCCAACAATTCAGCGTCCAGCATATCACATTTAGAAACAGCTAAAATTCTTTTCTTGTGAAGGAGTTCAGGATTGAACTTATCCAATTCATTCAATAAAATTTTATATTCTTTTATAATGTCACTCGAATCGGCCGGGACTAAAAATAGCAATGTTGAATTTCTTTCGATGTGACGTAAAAATCTTAAACCGATTCCTTTTCCTTCGCTGGCACCTTCTATAATTCCTGGAATATCTGCCATTACAAATGATTTATAATCGCGGTATTCTACAATTCCCAAATTAGGAACAAGTGTAGTGAAAGGATAATTTGCTATTTCGGGTTTTGCAGCAGAAACTACTGACAACAATGTAGATTTGCCTGCATTAGGAAAACCGACTAAGCCCACATCAGCTAATACTTTTAATTCTAAAATTTTCCATTCATCTCTTCCATCGCCACCAGGCTGAGCATAACGGGGAGTTTGATTTGTAGAGGATTTAAAATGATCGTTTCCTAAACCGCCTCTTCCACCAGGAACAACAATAATTTCTTGTCCTTCTTCAGTAATCTCACCTTCAATTTCTCC
>JAYVZC010000161.1:0-4564 GCA_043783695.1 Bacteroidota bacterium | reverse complement strand
TCCGGTCGCGGGTTTCACAACTGGTGGAACATATACATCCACAACCGGTTTAGTTATAAACGATAGTACAGGTGTGGTAGATGTAAATACAAGTGCTGCCGGCACATACACGGTTACCTATTCAGTTGTTGGTTCAACTATTTTGTGTACCGCATCAGGAAGCAACACAGCTACAATTACAATCAATCCATTGCCTGTTATTTTATTAAACTCCGAACAAACTGTTTGGGTTGGGCAATCTGCATTGTTATATGCATCGGGTGGAACAACATATTTATGGAATGCGTCTTCCTATTTAAGTTGTACAAACTGTGATAGTACAATTGCAACTCCACCCGAAACAACAACATTCTGTGTTGCAGTTACCGAATTGGGTTGTATTGATAGTGCTTGTTTAAAGGTAAATGTGGAAATTCCTTGTCCTACCAACAGAAACATGGGTGTTCCTAACGCATTTACCCCTAACAACGATGGAGTGAATGATAAATTTTGTTTAGATGGATGGTCAGACTGTATAAACAAATTTGAAATTGTAATTTTTGATCGTTGGGGCGAAAAAGTATTTGAATCAAAAGATCCGGCTTTTTGTTGGGATGGAATCTATAATGGAAAACCTTTAGATTCGGCCGTATTTGTTTATTTTATTAAATCAAATTTCGCCTCTGCGGGAACTTTACCTTCAAGTCCAAAAGGGGTCTTTGACTTAAATAGAACAGGAAACATTTCTTTGGTGAGATAAATAATTTATTTAAGCAAGATTTAAAGAAGAAGAAAAAAAATGAAAAAACATCTATTTATAATTGGAGGATTTTTGGTTGGTGGAGTATCTGCATTTTCGCAAGATTTGCATTTTTCTCAGTACAACGAAAATCCTTCTTTGATTAATCCTGCTCTTACAGGGGTTTCCTATGTAATGAGAGCATCCGTAATTTATCGGGATCAGTGGCGAAGCGTTACCGTTCCGTATAAAACCTATGGAGCATCGTTTGATATGAAATTTAAAGCCAGTAGTTGGGATAAAGTAGACCCTTTTAAAACGAAATCATATAAAAAAGCATTTAATAAATTATCCGGTGGACTTTCATTTTATAGCGATAAAGCAGGTGATGGAAATATGGGAACCAATCAAGCCAACCTTTCCTTTGCAGCATTTATAAAAGGAGGAGAGTACTCTGCTTTTTCTTTGGGTTTGCAAGGTGGCATAGTTCAAAAAACGGTTGATTATTCAAAATTTATTTTCTCCAATCAATACAGTGGTGCTTCGGGCAGCTACGATCCAAATATTTCTAATGGAGAGAAATTTGGGTCTCAAAGTTTTGTCTACCCCGATTTTGCAGCTGGTTTATTGTGGAATTATGCAAAAGACGAATCGGCTGTTGGTGAGAACAATCAAATGAAAGCAGATTTTGGATTTGGTATGTTTCATATTAATAAACCCAAACAAAAATTTTTGGTTAGTACAGATGAAAAACTTTTTTCTAAATATGTTATTCATGGAAAATTGTTGATGGGAATTCCTCACTCCAGTATTGGATTAGCACCTAGTGTACTTGTGCAAATACAAGGAAATACAAAAGAAATTATGGGCGGAATGATGGTTAAATATTATTTGAAAGATGATTCAAAATATACCGGATACATAAAACGATCTTCAATAGGATTAGGTGTTTACTACCGTTATAAAGATGCTGTGATTGTAAACGCTCTAATTGAAATAGGTCATTATGGTATTGGTATCAGTTACGACATAAATACATCAAGATTATCAAAAGTAAGTACACTAAGAGGCGGCCCGGAAATTATGCTTCGCTTCAACTCTGCAAATCCATTTCTTTTCCAAAAGAAATAAACGATGTTATACTTTTCTTTTAAAAACCTTCCTTATCGGGAAGGTTTTTCTTTTTGTTTGAAATTATTATATTTACAGAAATAATAGTCCTAAAAAAATCATTTATGAAATATTCAGCCATTAATAACAATTTATTTATTGAAAACCGGAAACGATTTGTAGCAAGTTTAAAACCAAACTCCATTGCTTTATTTACAAGCAATGACATTTTGCCAACCAATGCCGATGGCTCGATGGGATTTGTACAAAATTCCGATTTGTTTTATTTAACAGGTGTTGATCAAGAGGAAACTATTTTATTAATTTATCCGGATGCCGTTAATGGAATTCACAAAGAAATTTTATTTGTAAAAGAAACAAGTGAATTGATTGCAATATGGGAAGGAGCAAAATTGGATAAGAGGCAAGCAACAGAAACATCGGGAATAAAAAATGTGATGTGGAATAAAGAGTTTGATGTTTTTTTGAAATCAGTTATTTTTCAAGCAGAACATATTTACTTAAATAGCAACGAGCATACTCGCAGAAGCATAGATACTGAAACAGCAGAAATGCGTTTTAATAAAAATATCATTTCAAAATATCCATTACATAAAGTAGAACGAACTGCTCCCATTATGCATAAATTACGTGCAATCAAATCGAAATACGAAGTTGAACTTATCCAACAAGCATGTAACATCACCGAAAAGGGATTGCGTAGATTATTGGGGTTTGTAAAACCCGGAGTAATGGAATATCAAATAGAAGCAGAGTTGGTACACGAATTTATTTACAATCGCTCAAAAGGATTTGCATACGGACCAATTATAGCATCGGGCGGAAATGCTTGTGTTTTGCACTATGTAGAGAATAATAAAGAATGTAAAGAAGGCGATGTCATTTTATTAGATGTTGCTGCTGAATACGGAAACTATGCAAGTGACTTAACACGTTGTTTGCCTGTAAGTGGGAAGTTTACTGCACGACAAAAACAAGTTTACAATGCAGTATTGAGAGTAATGAAAGCGGCAACTGCTATGTTGACTGTTGGAAATAATATTCCTGATTATCACAAAGCAGTTGGATTGTTAATGGAAAAAGAATTAGTCGATTTAGGATTAATAACGATGGACGATATCAAAAATCAAAGTCCAGAGTGGCCTGCATACAAAAAATATTTCATGCATGGAACATCTCACTTTTTAGGATTGGACGTACATGATGTTGGAGATTTCAATCGTAAGCTAGAAGCCGGAATGGTATTCACATGCGAACCCGGAATTTATATTCCGGAGGAGAATTTAGGAATTCGTTTAGAAAATGATATTCTTGTTACCGCAAATGGTCCGGATGATTTAATGAAAAATATTCCATTGGAAGCAGAAGAGATTGAAGCTTTGATGAATAAATAATCCGCACATCAAAAAAATGTTTGCTGAATTTAAAAAATCAAAAATACATTATACCGATACAGGAAAAGGTCGTGTGTTGGTTTTGTTGCATGGTTTTTTAGGTTCTCATGAAGTGTGGACTGAATTTGTAAAAAAGCTATCAAAAAAATTTCGTGTCATAACAATTGATTTACCCGGGCATGGTGCAACGCCTTCTTTTGGCTATTATCACAGTATGGAATTGTTGGCGCAAAGTGTAAAAGCTGTTTTGGATAAAGCTGGAGTGAGGCGCTACATTATTGCAGGGCACTCAATGGGTGGATATGTAGGATTAACATTTGCAGAATTATATCCCGAAAATGTAAGCGCACTTTGTTTGTTTAATTCTACTTCTTACGCTGATTCAGAAGAGAAGAAAAAAGAACGTGATAAAGTAATTCGTTTAGTAAAAAAAGAACACAAGCATTATGTTGCTGAGGTGGTAACGTCCTTATTTGCTTCAGAAAACATTTCAAAAATTCCGAATGAAGTAGAGAAAGTAAAAAAAATTGCCGCAAAAATTTCACAACAATCAATCATTAATAGCTTGGAAGGGATGAAGGAGCGCAAGAGCAGAGATTTGATTTTAAAATTTGCGGAGTTTCCTATTTTATTTATTATCGGAAAAAAAGATGGCGTAATTAATTTTGAAACGATGTATGCTCAAATGGCATTGTGTAAATATCCATCGGTGTTGATGTTGGAAAATTCGGGACACATGAGTTTTTATGAAGCACCCAAAGAAACGTTAAAAGCGTTAGAATTATTTGCAAGTAGAACCTATCGCAATCAATATTAATTTTTTTGAAAACGTGATTTACAAAGTTGATCACCATCAATTATACAAAGCGTATAAACTCCCTTCGGTAATTCCTTAATAGAGAGTTTATTGTTTTCTATACAGGCATAGTTTCCTCTTTTTATTACATTTCCTCCAAAATCAGCAATAGAAAAAGTTACTTGTTCTGTTTTACACAGATAATTAAGTATTAAAGCATCGTTATTTATAGATGTAATTATATCCATTGTAGTTGTTGTGATAGGGTTAGTTGTATCGCAACAACAGTGGAAATGTTCATGTTTTTAGACGAATTTGGAGTTTTTAACTATCAAACCGATTATCTATTTCATAAAGATTACTGTTTAATAAAGCGTTTGGTAACAAATGTTTTTCCATCGCCTACATTTATCAAATACAACCCATTTTCCAGCTCCGAAATAGTAATACTGCTTTCACCGGATTTTAAATTTGCAATATTTTTTATCAATCTTCCTGTAGTGTCATAAATTTTCACAGAAATAT
>JAYVZC010000160.1:0-10749 GCA_043783695.1 Bacteroidota bacterium | reverse complement strand
AAGCGCAAGGTTTTTATATTACCCTTCTTCTTTTTAAAATTCAGAAAGTAAGTCAGCCCAATTTCATGTGAGCCTCCAGTATTTTTATTTCCTAATTTTGAAGTTGTATAATCATAAGAATAGCCAACTCTTAAAAAACGATTTTGGAATGCAAGGGTTGTTATAAATGCATCTTCGCTTCTGTAACTCAATCCAATTGAAATATATTTAATCTTTACCGTTATTCCAAGGAGCAACATTTGAAAATCTTGTTGTTTCATATATAAGAATGTGGGAGAAATAATACCAGTTTGATTCTTGTCTCCAATTTCTAAATTCGCTCCGGCATGAACAGTAATTTTCATAGGTAATTTACTCGACCCAATTTCTCCTTCGTCTGGCTGAGTTAAATGATGAACCGCAATTCCTCCAAAATATCTATCACTATAAAATAATAGACCAGCCGAAAAATCCATATTAGATCTTTTCGAACTTCCTGGGACATCATTAGAATTGTAAACAAATCCTCTTCTTGAGTTAATTTGATCGCCATAAGTTAGCTTACTAAAATCAAGGTTGATTTGAAAATAGGAAATTTGCATACCTGGTTGAAGAACCAATTTGTGATTAAATAATTCTATGTGGGAAGCATAATTGAAATCTATTCTTGCTTTAATATAAGCACCATTCATTTCATAATCGTTTAGGTAGTTTAATCCAATTCCACCTCTTAATGCATGAATGTATTTATCTGCTGAAAAATGAAGACTTCGGTATGGGTCAATTTTTGGCCATTGAATTCTATAATTCAATGCAATGTTCAAGGTGCTATCCGTTCCAACAAAAGCTGGATTGGTATACGTTCTGGAATTATGGTATTGAGAAAAGTGTGCATCTTGAGCCGATGCAATCAAACAACTAAAAATGCTAAATGTAAAGACTAGCTTTTTCATGATATACCAAAGATAAATTTATTGTTACTAAAATCCTATTTTTTCAAGATGCTCCTTTTTGATTATATTTGTACAGCATCCAATTCAAATGAAAAAGCTATTCCTTTTATTATTCTTATTCCCTCTTTTCGCAACAGCGCAAAATCAATCTTTGGATACAATTAAAGCTCCTACTAACTATGACGGTATATATAGTAGAATGGTTGCCTCCGATTCCTTAAGTAGCAGTTTTGTTATTTTCATCAAAAAGGAAGTCAAAAAGCATAAACATGCAACACATACCGAAAATGTATACATATTAGAAGGGGAGGGCGAAATGCTTTTGGGAGATAAAACCATTAAAGTAAAAAAAGGCGATATCATCTTTATTCCTATGAATACGGTCCACTCATTAAAAGCAACTTCATCAACTCCAGTTAAAGTATTATCCATCCAATCGCCACACTTTGATGGGAAAGATCGAATATTTGTAGACTAATACCGAAAGCATACTCAATAGAATTAAAATATTAATACATTTGGTACAACATGATTGCAAAAACTCCAAGCACTCCTTATTATGCTGTTATTTTTACTTCTATAGGAACAGAAGCAAGAGAAGGTTATGAAAGTACGGCTGATAGAATGTTAGAATTAGCAAAAGAGCAAGAGGGCTATTTAGGAATTGAATCGGCTAAGCAAGAAATAGGTATTACGGTTTCTTATTGGAGAGATTTGGACAGCATTCGTAAATGGAAAATGAATGCCGAGCATTTAATGGCTCAGGAAAAAGGAAGAAAGGAGTGGTATCAGAATTATAAAACCAGAATTTGTTTGGTGGAAAGAGATTATGAATTTAATAAATAGAATATGACAAACTCCACAGGTCTTCTTTCCAAATTAACATCTGCTAATGGAATCAATTATGTAAACATTGGTTTAATGATTATTAGTTTAATTGCTTCCTATATTTTACCGTTCGAAGTGTTTTTGTTCTCCTATGCTGTTTTGGGTCCATTGCATTATCTCACTGAAATCTCCTGGTTGGAAAAGAAGAGCTACTTTATTAAATCAAAGAGTGATATTTGGATTTTTGTATTGTTAGTTCTTGGAATCACGATAGGAATGTTTAACCGGCAATCGAAGTTTAATGATGTTGTTGCTAGTTTTCTTTTTGCCGGATTTGTTTATGCCTTGGTAATTTTATATACTCAAAAAATAGCAATAAAACTTTTGTTTGTAGTATTGGCTTTAATGGCATCTATGATTTTTAGTTTCAACCAATATCCGAACTTCCCATTTTTGCTTTTTGCAATTTGGCTTCCTACGATTATACACGTTTATTTTTTTACAGGAGGATTTATCTTGTTTGGAGCATTAAAATCGAAAAGTGCATCCGGAATAATTTCTTTTATTGTATTTCTCCTTTGTGCAATTGTTTGCTTCGTTTATATTCCGGAAAACATTGGAATGGCAGTTACCGAATATGGTAAAAAAGCCTATTCCTTTTTCAAACTATTAAACATTTCTTTATATAGTACGTTCGGATATGGAAACATATCGACTTCAGACGATGTTTTGTATTATGCACCAAAATCTTTAGCCATTATGCGCTTTATTGCATTTGCTTATACTTATCATTATTTGAACTGGTTTTCAAAAACCACCGTTATCAAATGGAATGAAGTTTCGAAACAACGAATGAGTATCATTATTATTTTATGGATATTATCAGTTGTATTGTATGCACTCAGTTATAAAATTGGATTTTATGCTTTGTTCTTATTAAGTATGCTTCATGTGTTTTTTGAGTTTCCGCTCAATCATCAAACTTTCATGGGAATCGGGAAAGAGCTTAAGTCAAGAATAAAAAAGAGCTAACCTCTTCAATTAATTTAATACTCCTTTATTCGTATAGATTCGTTATCTCTATCGTATATTTGCACTATGGCTAAAGAATTTTATTTAAAGCACCACACCTTTCATGTTAAGGCAATTTTTAATGCATTGAAAGACATTTTCGAAAAAAACGAATATGCTGATAAAGCAATTGAAAAAGTAATGAAGGCGAATAAGTATTGGGATGTTCGTGAACGCGGTTTTGTTTCAGATGTTACTTATGATATGGTTCGTAATTGGAGATTATTAATTGTTTCATCCGGATTGGAACCGGAAGCAAAATTGTCGGATAGAAACTTATGGATGATATTTGGAACCTATTTGGTTTTTGATGGATATAATTTGCCGGAGAGCAATTACTTTAAAGGACTAAATGAAAAGAAAATTGTTTCTCAATTAGAGAAATTCCATAAGATTCGAAAAATCAGAGAATCCATTCCTGATTGGTTGGATGAAATAGGACAAAAGGAAATAGGGAAAGATTGGGACAAGGTGATTAGGGCATTGAATCAAAAACCAACCACTGTATTAAGAGCAAATTCCTTAAAAACAAATCCCAAGGAATTGCAAGCAACCCTAGAAGCAGAAAACATTACTGATAGCACATTGATTTCCTGGTCGCCCGATGCTGTTGAATTAAAATTTCAACGCAACGTTTTTAGAACGGAAGCATTTCATAAAGGATTATTTGAAGTTCAAGATGCATCATCACAAATGGTATCTGAATTTTTAAATGTGCAACCGGGGATGAGAGTAGTTGATGGTTGTGCCGGGGCTGGAGGAAAAACTTTGCATTTAGCATCTTTGATGAAAAACAAAGGACGCATTATTGCATTGGATGTGAAAGCAAGAAAATTGGAAGAATTAAAAAAGCGTGCTTCAAGA
Source organism: Bacteroidota bacterium (assembly GCA_043783695.1). Classification (GTDB taxonomy): domain Bacteria; phylum Bacteroidota; class Bacteroidia; order 2-12-FULL-35-15; family 2-12-FULL-35-15; genus 2-12-FULL-35-15. The sequence continues at coordinate 7,054 of JAYVZC010000160.1, read as the reverse complement.
GCAGATGTTCGCATTGTTGAAACAAGAGCAATTGATTCATCAAAAGTAATCAAACGATTAAAAGATACTGCAGATAGATTGTTATTAGATGTTCCATGTTCGGGTTTAGGAGTATTGAGAAGAAATCCGGATAGCAAATGGAAATTAACTTTGGATGAGATAGAAAGAGTGAAAGTGCTTCAAAGAGAAATCTTAACGAGCTTTTCGGATATAACTAAAGTAGGTGGCAAGATGGTTTATGCTACTTGTAGTATTTTACCTTCTGAAGGAGAAGATCAAATCAAATGGTTTTTAAGTGCTGTTGGTGATAGATGGAATTTGCTTGGTGAAAAACGCTATTCGCCAGAAATGTATCATGCCGATGGATTTTATATGGCTTTATTAGAAAGAGTGAAATAATTTTTAATCTATCAACTATCTAGTTAAGGTCATCCTAATGAGCAGATGCGATATCGTATTTCCAAACATTATTGATGAAGAATAAAAAGAGCAAATTATTTTTGAATCATTCATTATTATTTTTGAAAATAATAATTTATTCAAGCATATTTCATACATTTTCGTTCTTTGATTTTATTTTCATTTTTCTTGAAAAACAGAAAAAAACAGCATTTTCAGAAAATAATTCAAATTTCATGAAAAATAATTTAGGTTCTTTTTGATGTTATTTAGGAGTAAAATTCAGGGCAAATAATTGATGTTTTCGAATGAATATTTTTTACAGAAAAACATTTGGAATAAAAAATATTTTTTCATTCTTCTGTACGCATTGCAAAACCAACAAACACAGAGGCATATAAAAAAAATAAAAATATTTTATTGAAACGAAATTGAAAAACCATAAAACCTAAAACCTAAAAATTTAAAATCTAGGCTGGAGGATATTAACAATATGAACAATTCAATGTTAATAAAATAAACCCGATTTTTTTCGTTTGTGTTAAATATTTTTCTTACTTCGTATCAAATAATTTAATAACCAAAAAAACCATGGCAACAAAAAAGAAAGCAGCTCCTAAAAAAGCAGCAAAAAAAGCGGCTCCAAAAAAAGCAGCTAAGAAAAAAGCAGCTAAAAAAGCTCCTAAAAAAGCAGCTAAGAAAAAAGCAGCTAAGAAAAAGTAATAAAAGAGCCCTTCGGGGCTTTTTTTTTTGCAATTATTTTCCTCTCTATACTTCTTACTCCTCTCCACTTCATATTCATTATCGTAATTATACCACGAGCTATCGGACTCATAATGGCAGATGGTATTATATTAAGATAAGTTCATAATAAAGTCTTCGATTTCGATCAGACTGACTATTGGTATTAATAGTCACACTGAGCGGAGTCGAAATGTTGATTGTGAATATTAATGCGATTAGATTGATTTACGAACAACACCAAGACCAGGTTTATCATTTAAAGTGATCTTGCCACCGGTAAATGTTATTCCATCAAATAAATTGTTTTTGATTAATAATGGCCCATCTAAATCAGCATAATCGGTAAACGGAGATAATTGTGCAGCAGCAGAAATTGCACAAGAGGTTTCGCTCATACATCCAATCAATACTTTCAAATTTAATTCACGAGCATGCTTTATCATTTTAAATGCTTCATACATTCCGGTGCATTTCATTAATTTGATATTGATTCCATGAAAACAATCTTTTATTTTATCCATATCGGAATAGCGTTGAATGCTTTCATCCGCATATAAAGGAATAGGGCTTTTTTCATACAGCCAATTTGCATCATCCCAATTATTTTTTGGTAAGGGCTGTTCAACAAATAGTACGTTCTTATCCAATAGCCAATAAATCATTTCCAATGCTTGTTCTTTGTTTTTCCAGCCTTGATTGACATCTATTGCAATCGGTTTATAGGTGACACTTCTTATTGTATCAATAATTTGTTTATCGTTTTCACCATTGAGCTTTACTTTTAAAATTTTGAACTCAGCCCCTTCCATTATCTTCTGTTTGATAATTTCCGGTTCATCCATTCCCAATGTGTAAGTTGTAAAAGGAGTATTATTTTTATCTCCCTCAAATAATTGCCAGCATGGAATGTTTTTGAGTTTGCCAATCAAATCATGTAATGCAATATCAATGGATGCTTTTCCTGCTGTATTGTTAGGTGCAACGAAATCAATTTCTCTTAAAATAGATTCAATCTCAAATGGATCTTTATATTTTTCTAATATAGATGATGCATTTTTTAAAAAGGAAATAACCGTTTCGTGAGACTCTCCTAAATAGGGTGGCATACTTGCTTCGCCATAACCAATTTTTCCTGCGTGTTCCAGTTGAACAATAACAATTGGAGTTGAGTCCCGAGTTCCATGTGTTATTTTAAATGGTCTTTTAAAATAAAGCGTATGAGGAGTGTATGAGAGTTTCAAATTGTTATTTTTTACGAATGTAATTAGAATATTGCACTCATCCATCCATTTGCCTCATCGTATTTTTAACCACATAGAACATAGAAAATTTTGTTGGGGTGTTTTACTATAAGGGAAAATAAATCCCGAAGAGCTTGTCAGAACTTCGGGATTTGGATAAAACTAAACATGAAACACTGTTGTGCTACTCCTTCACAACAACAAGCTTTTTGTAATATATCTAAGTCGGGAGACTATAGATTAGTATTACAGTGCAAATATGGAATAATTAAAAGGTAAATGCAAACCAAAAACACTACATAATGAGACTTCGGAAGGGTGTTTTTTGCCTTTTTATTGCTTTTTTTCTACTGATTACAGCCTTATAATTCAGCATTAAATGGGATTTGTAGGCTTTTCATTTTTTTATTATGCAGACATATTATTAAGTTTTCGAAGACTAGTTTTTGGATCAATAATCGCAAAAATAGAAAAGAAAGGTTTTAGAAGGATATTAATCAAAAAAATTTAGATTTTCTGCTTTCAAATGATATATTTGTATATCCCCATTCAAATAATGTTAAAATAATTATGTCAGCAAACCATTTGCATCAGCTCATCAAATCCTTATCTGCTCCCGAAAAAGGGTATATAAAGAAACAGGCTACGTTGCACGTAATTGGTTCTCAAAACAAATACATCAAGCTTTTTGATGCTATCGACAAACAAAAAGTGTACGATGATAAAGAGATTATTCGAAAATTCAAGAAAGAACAAACACTTAACAATTTTGCCGTAGCCAAAAACTATCTTTTCAAATTCATTTTAAAATCACTGGAGTCGTATAACAACAATGTGAAGAGTGAATTACGAAGTTCTTTGAATCAAATAGAAATTCTCTACAATAAAAATCTTCCTTCTGTTGCAAAAAAAATGATTTTGAAATCAAAAGCGATTGCTCTTGAATACGAATTGTATGAATTTATGGAAGAATTGATTGATTGGGAAATTATATTATTGGTGGAAGAAGCTACTCCAGAAAATTATTTGAATCTGGTAAACAAGTATTTTGAAGAGCTTTACGAGTCCATCGAAAAAAAGAAAATTATTATCGGCTATAAACATTTATATCAAAAATTAAGGGCAAAAGCTTTGTATACAGGCTTGGCTAGAAATGATGAGGATGTTCTTGAGTTTCAAAAAATTGCTAATGAAGATGCGAGTAACGACAAAAAATTACTCAATACTTTCAATGCTCAATACTATCGAAATTTAATGCAAACAAATTTTTTATATACAATAAACGAACAAGAACAAGCAAATGAAATTTTAAAAAAAACGGTGGAATTGTTAGACAAAAACAAGCACATGGTTGAATTAAAACCGGTTACCTATATCGGATTGTTACGCAACAAGGCCGTGAATGAACTTTCATTAATGTTGTATCCCGCTTTGTTCAGCACCCTTGATAGAATGGATCGTTTTGTTGAACAATATGGTCAACTGAATAGAAACTATGAATTGCTTACCGAAAATTTAAAACTGTTTGTATATATCCCAACGGGGCAATTTGATAAAGCTTTAGACATTGCACATAAAGTAGAAAAAATATATACGCACCTTCCGCAAACTAAAAGTTTACAAAAAGAAAAACAATTGCATCATTATGCATTGGCTTACATATATATTGGATTGGAGGAATACAAACTCGCCAATCAAAACATTAATTTGCTTTTACGTAATACTGATTTGGACTTCAGAAGTGATTTATTTTGTTTCGCTCACATTTTGAGTTTGATTATTTATTTTGAAATGAATGATGGAGAAATGATGGAAAAGCAAATTCGCTCTACCTACCATTTATTAATGAAGCGTAACAAACTTTATACTTTCGAAAAACAAATTATTGCATTCTTTAAAGATTCACAAAATAAAATTCGCAAATCTATAGACCTCACAGAAGAGTTTATTCAATTAAAAAACAATATTGAAAAATTAGCTACAAATAAAGTTGAGAGAAATGCCTTGAATTTATTTGATTTGATTTCTTGGCTAGAAAGTAAAATTGAAAAGAAAAGTTTTATGGAAATAAAACAGAAAAAATTCAATCAATTGATGGCGAATGAGGCTAGCAGTGCGCATATGCATTAATAAGCGTAAGCTTTAGACAGCTACTAATTTAATTTTTAGTGCACCGACAAACTATTTTAATTTTGAGCTTTTCGACAATATATTTTGAAATATAAACAGAATGAAAAGACAATTTTATTTCATTTTATTACTATTTATGTTGCCGACCTTTATTGTGAATGGGCAAAGTATTAGAGGAAAGATTATCGATTCGACACAATCTCCAGTTCCATTTGCAACAATTGCAGTATTAAATGCATCTGACAGCTCAATAATTAAAGGAAACCTAGCAGATGAAAATGGAAAATTTTTAATTCAACCAATCAGTAAAGGGTTTTACTTACTCCAAATTACGGCTATCGGATTTAATCCAAAATATAGTAATCCAATACAAATTGATTCTATATCTTCTGTCGACCTATCATTTATCACTTTAAATTCTCAAGGGATCAATCTTAATGAAATTTCAGTATCTGCAATTAAAAGAACTATTGAGTTCAAAAATGGCAACACCATTGTTAATGTCGAGAATAGCCCATTAGCAAAAGGGAATACTGTTTATGACCTGTTTTCTAAATTACCGGGAGTAAGCATAAATGATAATGTGATTCAATTAAATGGGAAGGCTGGTGTAATTATTATGATAGATGGCCGTGTTCAGCAACTGACAAATACTCAACTAATTAATATTCTGAAAAGTATGAATGCAGAATTAGTCGAGAAGATTGAACTAATGAAGAATCCTCCAGTTAAATATGATGCTTCAGGGACTTCAGGTATGATAAATATAAAAACAAAAAAAACAAAATTGATTGGATTTAGTGGAAGTGCATACGTCTCTTTATCACAAGGTCTTTTGAGCAGGTCTTTGTCAGGTATATCGCTCAATTACAAAACTAAGAAAATAGCATTTTTCTCAAATCTGGATTATAGCTACGGCTATTATCAATCTCTTGAAAGATTCAATAAAAAATTTACTACTGACTCTTCAATTACAGAGTTTAATTCAATTAATACCGTTAAAGATTTAGACAATAGCATCAATTACAAAATTGGCGCGGATTGGTTTGTAAATAAAAACAATATAATTGGGTTTAAAATAGATGGAGGCCCAGGTTCTTATACCTCTGACGGAAACGGAACGAACACAATTTCACAGTATAATAATTTAGGGTTCGACCATTTGAAAGCATTGGCTTACATACCAGACAATTGGAAATTAAACAACTATAATGTAAATGCTGAACACCATTTTGACACATTAGGAACTGTTTTAAATTTCACATCAGATTATACAAGATTATCTGAAACTTCTTCTAGTGATGTTCAAAATATTTTTTTAGATGTCAATAATCAGGAAGCGCTTCCTTCAAATATATACAGGAATGTTAATCTCAATACAACAGATATTTTTGCTTCTAAACTTGATCTTACAAAAGTCATTAATTCTAAAACATCTTTTGAACTTGGAGCAAAGGCTGGTTTTGTAAACACGTTGAATAATTATGTGTTTGAAAGGAAAAATAATACTAGCGGAAATTATTACCAAGATACTGCCTTAACGAATAATTATTTATACTCTGAACAAACCTATGCCGCCTATTTTAATTTTATAAAATCATTTAAGAAAGTGAATATGCAACTAGGAATCCGTGCAGAAAACACAAATTTAATTGGACGAAATTCGCAGAAAGGGTTTGAGCTCAAAAATAGTTATTATAATATTTTCCCAAATATATCTATTGAATATGCATTATCAGAAAAGAATAAATTTCAGTTAAATTTAAATAGACGCATTGATAGACCACAGTATAGTGACATAAGTCCTTTTAGATCTTATAGAGACCAATATTCCTACTTTGAAGGGAATCCTTTCCTTCAACCACATTATAGCAATACTATTGAAATCACGCACAGTTATAAGGAGCTTCTGACAAATACGTTTACTTATACAAGAATAGATAATGTTATGCTGTTTTATACGAAACAAAACGACAGCACGAAGGTTACGACAGAAACAATAAAAAATATGAAGTTCAACAACTACTATGCATACTCTTTCTTTCTTCAAAAAAGCTTGAAGCCTTGGTGGGATATTTCTGCTAATAGTATTTTTTCTTATACTGAATATGTTGGAGACTTGAGTGCTATTGCATTTAAGACAACTACTTTTTCCTACGCACCTTCTATAACGAATACGTTTACTGCACCAAAAAATGTTAAAATAGAAATTATTGCTTTTTATAACAGCCCAATAAACAATGGATTTGTACAAATTAAATCACGTTGGATGCTTTCATTCGCTATCAAAAAAACTTTTCTGAACGATAAGTTAGATTGTAGCATTGCTGTAAATGATTTATTCAACACAGGGTATTTTCGCACAGGGGTTGATTTCGACAATCAAAATTGGAACTTTAAGGTCAATCAGGACAGCAGACGGTTGGTTGTTAGTTTAAATTACAATTTTGGGAAAATAAAAATAAGTGAAAGGGAAACAAGTAGTAACGAACAAGAAAAGGGAAGACTAAAACATTAATAACAAAGTAGTGTGGCGCAAA
>JAYVZC010000159.1:0-4569 GCA_043783695.1 Bacteroidota bacterium | reverse complement strand
AACTTGCTGGTCCTTCATTCATTTTCCCATTTAAACTTTTATCGAAATTCTCTGGAGTTTTTAATTGATTCTGATCAATTTCAGACACATATATATTTAAGTACGGCTTACCATTTCGATTGGATTTTTTCGGAACTAATTTATTGCTTCTGCTTGATGCAAAAACAATTTTATTTTTATAAAAACTTGGTCCAAAATCTTCAGCATCTGTATTTACAGTTAAATGATCAATTTTATATTTACCATTATCCTTTGACAAATTACTGAACTCGGCTTTATTTGCTGAATAATCTTTAGCACGTAAATCGGTTGGCTTTAATTCGGTGAATTTATCCATCCATTTGTTAGATTCATCATATTTACCATCGGTTTTTAAAACCATTGCATAATCATAATAATCTTCTGATAAATTTCCTCCTGGCATAGTTATTAATTTGGAATACGCCTCCTCCGACTTAGCATTTTGATTCATATAATAGTAGCTTTTGGCTAATTTTCGTTGACCATCTACACTAATTTCTTTGTCATTTTTATAAGCATCAATTGCTTTGTCATAAGAATAAACAAAATAATGTTTATCACCTTTTAATTCTTTAGCTGATTTTTCTTCAGAATTATCTGGAATTGTATTTGCTTTTTTGACTGACTCTCCTTGAGAAAAGGCAGTAGCGCTTATTCCTAAGAATAAAACGATTGGTATATATAATTTTTTCATGTTTTTTTATTTTTTATAGATTTAAAAATATCTTGGTGAATGAATCTGTTTTTTTTCTGCTTTTATAAAATCGTATCTCAATACTATTTCATGACTTCCTTTATTGTATTTGAATGTTTTTAAGCCATAAGAATAATCAAAAGAATATCCAACGTGAAATTGTTCAGTGATATCTACTCCGACCAAAGCGCCAAAGGCATCACCGGTACGATACATAGCACCTAGCAATAATTTTTTCATGATTATAAAGGATGCTGTAACATCCGCTTGAATTGGAGCTCCGGTTGTTACCTTTACAAATGTTGTAGGTTTAAAAGCTAAGTTGTCAGTTATCTTGATCATTGAACCTGCTATAAAAAAGTAATGTCTCTGCTCTTTTGCAACCAATGTATTACCATTAGATTCACTTACTACCGAATAGTTGTTTTGCAATAAGTCGGGTGATGATATACCTGCATAAAAACGCTCTCTTGAATAATACATACCAAAACCAAAATTAGGTGCAACGTGATTCGTGATACTGTTTTGAAATACCGGATCAACTTGCTCATCCAATTGAAGTGTGCTCAAACTCGCTTGAAAGATGTTTGCCCCTCCGCTTAATCCTAAAGCTAATTTGGATTTTTTTGTTAATTGCATCATGTATGCGAAGTCAACAAATACCGAAGTATTGTTAGTAGGTCCGATTTTGTCATTTGAAATTGATAAACCAACTCCTAAATGCTCATTCCTTAAAGGTGAATGAATAGTTAATGTTTGAGTTATTGGTGCACCTTTAAAGTCAACCCATTGTGAGCGGTGAAGAGCTGTTATTGTTAATGCATCTCTACTGCCTGCATATCCCGGATTTATTACCAACGTGTTGTACATATAATGTGTGTACATTGGCGTCTGTTGTGCATCTGTGGTTAAGCTTCCTAAGCTTAAAACTAATGCTAGTACTATTTTATTTATTGTTTTCATTTTATATTTTATTTAAGTGTTTTTTATTTCAGTTTATTTTATCTGTTTAGATAAATTGTTCCTTTGAAAATATCTGAACCATCTCCAAGATCAAGGACGTAGAAGTAAGTTGCGACCGGCAATTCATTTCCTCCAATTCGTAATCCCATTGTTGATTTTCCATCCCAGGTATTTTTGTAAGGACTTGCTTCAAAAACTTTATCTCCCCAGCGATTAAAGATTGTAAATTTGTTTTTCGGGTAATTTAAAATTCCTCTGATAACAAACACATCGTTTATTCCATCACCGTTTGGTGAGAATCCCTCAGGGATGAAGAAATCGGTTGGAAATGTTTCTACTGATGAATTATTGTTTGACATATCTCCATCTATTTCATTTCCATATACAATCGCAATGTTCACATAATTTCCGCCTTCAATTATTACAGCACTTATGGTTAAGGTTGCAGATGTTCCATTATTCATTGTTCCGATTGTCCATACACCAGTTGATGAATTATAAGTCCCTGTTGTTGCACTTGATGAAACGTATGCATATCCATTTTGTAAAATGTCTGTTACCTCAACTCCTGTTGCATCACTAGGGCCATTATTGCTTACAACAATTGTAAAAACTACTGTTTGTCCAATAAATGGAGTAGTATTATTTACTGTTTTAACAATACTTAAATTGGCCGGACAATCATTTACTACTACCATAACAGTTGAAGGTGTTGATATACATCCACTAACAGAAACAGTTAAAGAATAAGTACCAGCATCTGCAAGTGTTGAAGAAAGAATCACGGGATTTTGAGAAGGCGAAGAATATCCGGTTGTACTTGTCCATGCATAAGTTGCTCCGCTAACTGTTGTTGCTGTTAAGTTAATTGAAGTACCTGTGCAAATAGGCGAATTACTATTTGCGGAAGCAATAGGTATTGGTGTTACTGTAAGTGAAACATTTATGGAAGTATCATTTGGTGGAACTGTTCCTGATACTATAACATTGTAATTGGTTGCAACATCTATACTACTCACTGGATTAATGGTAAGTGTGGCAGTAGTTGCTCCAGAAATATTTCCTCCATCAATTAAATTTATAATTCCTTTTCTCCATTGGTAAGTAAGCCCCGTTCCGGTTGCTGTAACCGAAAAACTTACTGAGCCACCTGCACAGGTAGTTTGATTCATCGATTGAGCTGTGATAACAGGAGGTGTTCCTGCTCCACAACTTCCTAATGGAATCGTAACAGTAACTGCAGAAGTATTTACTGCACCGGTTGTTGTTAATGCTCTTCCATTAAGTGTAACGCCTATTGCTAAATTAATAGCTCCATTGTTACAAATAATAGTACCGTTGAAAATAGAATAGTCATTTATGCTAACTGCTCCTTCAACCTTCCAAAACACATTCTTAGCTTGTGCACCATTAATTAATATAACTCTTGAATAGGTACTAGTTGACAATGCGCCATTTATTTGAATGACAAATACTGCGCTGGGATTTCCTTCTGCATTCAGATAAAGTGTATCAGTAAAAGTTGCAGCAGCATTCATTAAATATGTGTGCGGTGTTAGAACCAAATTATTCCCAAATTGTGCAGGATACAACAATTCAATATCCAAAGGCAATGCATTTAGATAATTATAAACGTTGATTAAATCTGATGCACATAGAGCCGTTGAACCATCTGGAACAGGGTGAATTGTACCTACAACTAATAATGGATTATATCCAGTTGTTAAACCGTTATTACTACCAACATCACCTGTTACATTTGTTACACCAACATTTGTTACCGGACCTATCGAAGAAAATAACGCATAACAATCTACTGAAGCAAGTGTTGGTGCAATTGGTCCTGTTAAAAAAGGACTTCCACAACCAATAGGAGTATATGCCAAAGTACCATCAATAGTAATTGCTCCTGAAGTAGATAGTGCTCTTCCTTCTAAAGTATCATTAGTTGTCATGTTGATTGCGGCATTGTTTGCAATGACAGTTCCTCTCATTAATGTTGCAGGTCCCATGCTCACCATTCCTTCTACTTTCCAAAACACTTTACATGCTAAGGCTCCATTAACTAATTTTACTTTTGCATTTGCATTTGTAGAAAATGATCCATTTATTTGAAAAATAAATACTGCTGTCGGATCTCCTAGTGCATCTAAAGTAAGATCCAAATCCAGTACAGCCGGACTTGCAATAGAGTATACCCCGGGAACAAGAATTTGTCCGCTTCCAAGCAAAGGTGCCGGAAAAAAAGTAGGAACAGTAGCATTCAACTGATTGTATGCAAGTGTTAGGTCGGCTGCACAAGCTGCGCTAGCACCATCATTGTCGTGCATAACACCATCCACATTTCCAAAACCTGTGCTTAAACCACTGTTTGTTCCTACGTTACCGGTAAGATGTGAAATTCCGGTATTGCTCACTGCACCAACGGTGGTAAAGAGAACAAAATCAGCAGCCGTTCCTAATGTAGGCGCTTGTCCGAAATTTATTTTCGGGAAGGATAATAAAACTGCTATTATCATAATTATTAATTTACTTTTCATTTGTATAAGTTTTAATTGTGAATTAGTTTTCACGGAACAAAGGTGTGGCTCTATTAACACGCTTGTGTTACATAATATTTAAAACAACTTACATCATTCACACATCAAGTTTTATATTGTTATAAATAATAAAACCCCAATAGCCTTGACTATATGGGGTTTTATATGCTTTAATTTGAATTAGTATTTGTAGAACTTTTAAAATAGTTTTACTTTTTATTGTTAATTGTTATATCTTTTAGTTCAATAGCTATCTCATTCACATCATGATTTACCATTGTTTTGAAATTTTCCCACCTTGCTTTTTCTTCTCCTTTATATTCATCCATTTTTATTCTAAGATCATTATTA
>JAYVZC010000158.1:0-4600 GCA_043783695.1 Bacteroidota bacterium | reverse complement strand
GAAAAATTTGGGACAACTAAACGCCTATACCTAATCAATAATTTATTGATAGGGGCTTGTAAATCATTAAATTTTTTAATACATTGGCTAGATATTTTCAAACTCGGCAAAGAATACCCTGTAGCTCTGCTACGGTCGGGATGAATTGCAGTACATAGTTTTTTTAGATTATCTTTAGTCATGGGTTTAAAATTTTCAAGTCATTGTATATACCAAATAAAGTATCACAATGGTAATGTGTAAACAATTAAGTTTGTTAAAGATACCCCGCAGCTCTGCTGCGATTGGGAGCTTCATTAAAAAAAATATATTAGCGATAAAGAATTAATGTTTTGTATTTTAAATGGATAATATTAGAATTTTACGAATTTTCATTTTGTTAATTCTAATGTCATTTGGAAAGGATATTAAATCACAAAGTAATCTAAGTCATCTGAACAAGCCTTATAAAATTAAAATAACTGGCACTATGAATACACGGAATACTAAATACATACTTTATAGTGTAACCGATTCTGCCGTAATAATAATCTCAAAAGCAGATTATGGTAGAATTAAAAAAAATCCTAATTTTCAAAAAATCACGGTTTCTTACAACAAAATAGAAGAAATCATTATTTCAAAAAAAAACCGTTTCGCACACTGTATTGGCAACGGACCTTTAGTAGGGGCAGTTATTGCTGCAGCTTTAGGGTATGCCAACGGAGACGACCCACCAAAACCAAGAACTATTGAACTTACCAAGGAAGGTAAAGCAGCATTTGCTGGAATCGGTGGAGCTATCGTAGGATTAGCAACAGGGGCTATAATTGGAGCGATACAAATTCATATTCCAATTAATAAAAAATATAAGGAATTTAGCATAAATAAAGATTATCTTTCTAAAAGAGCTCTTGTAAATTAAATATGATTAAAAAAAAATTAAATATAATAATTCTAATAATTGCAATTCTCACGTTGGGCTGCCGAAAAATTACTCATAAAACTGATGTGAGTGGAGTTGTATACGATGCTACAACAACAACTGTTCTTTCGCATGCACACGTTTATTTGTTGAAAGAAAACGGAAGTTGTTTCAGCTGTAACCCTGCACCTTATATGGATACTTATACTAATTCTGATGGAGGTTTTTCGTTTAATTATAAAGCCGAAAAAGGTTACACTTATAGTTTAGGAGCAAGTGCAACAAATTATTTTGATCAGCAGAGTGGAATTATTTACGTTGATAGTGATAAAAATAATAAAAAAGAAAAAATTTTGCTTAACCCTCATGCATATTTGAAATTACATATTAAAAATACTTCCCCGTTTGATGGAAGCGATGAGATTAGTGTGAATTTTATCTCACATCCTTTTAGTTTTTACGGAACTGCTGTTGATACCATTTTGACAGTTCAGGCCGTATTTGGGAACGTAAATAATTCCATTTATTGGGGAGTTAAAAAAAATGGAGTGATAACTAATAATAGCTCCTCCGTATATTGTTCAGCCTTTGACACTACTTTATATAACCTTAATTACTAAAAACATTTACATGAAAAAAAAATATTTATTCAGTAAATACCTCGCAGTTCTACTGCGAGGTAATAAATCGTTCGCTTTTTTTGCGAACACCATTTTGTGAGCGTTTCGAATTAGTTGCGTGATACCTCGAGGCTCTGCCTCGGGGTTATTCATTATTGGTGGTAATTATGCTAAAGTATATTGGGTAATGTTTTTAAATCTTCGTTTTGGGTGGCAAAGCAAACTCCTGTTCTATTTTTGAATCGCATTCAAAGAATTTTTCCGGAAAAAATTAAATCTTTATTTTTATTCCTACAGCACATAAATACTGAAGGTCATAACCCAAGCCTATTTCCGCGTTTAAACCTATCATTTTAATATAATAGCAAAACCCCAAATGCGCCTGAAAGGTTCCCTCTGAAGGGTAAACATCTAAATTCTTCAGGTATCCCGGATAAATTGATTCAGGAACATTAGAGGTGACACGATATATATTATAACCAATTTTAATACCTGTGTAAAGATTTAAATTTTCTTTTGATATAATGAAATAATCTCCACGAGCCGCAAGATGAACCCGTTGCCATGAATCAAAATATTTATCTTCGGTGTTATCAATATCTTTCAACTTTATTTTTGCTGTTTGATAACCGAAAGCTATCCCGAAAGAGATTTTTTTACTAAAACCATAATCCACCATTGCATAAAACATTGGAGAAGCTGGATGACTCTCAATATTTCCGATAAAGCTATAATTGCGACTGGATAAATATTTTTTTTGTAAAGCAGAACCCCAGGAATTAAACTCAACACCTACCGTAATCATAATCTTTCCTTTTATTCCATCCTCAGCACTATCATTCACATGTTTAAGGATGAAAGTGTGATTTTTATCAGGGATGGAACTTAGTTTAAGTCCATCACTCGCGCTAAGAGTATAAGAAAAAACACACAAAACAAATGCAATTAAAAGAGAAGTCGCTATTTTCATTTTTTTATTTTTAATGAATACAAAGGTTAGATAAATACAAACTATGTATCAAACATACAAAAAAAATACTTTTCGTTATATCAAGCAATATTTTTGTTTTTATTAAATTTTAGTATAAATTAGCAAAAACAAATTTTATTTAAAAACATAAAAAATGTTGAATCATATTAAATATCATTTTATATTTTTTTTATTTATTATTGTTTTATTTACTGCTTGTAAAAAAGACAAGACCACTTCAGTTAACGGAACTGTAGTAGATGCAACAAGATCCTTATCCGGAGTTAGTAATGCAACAGTTTATTTACAAGAAAGTAGTGGTGGTCTTTTTTGTTTTAGTTGTCTTCCATATACTATTGCTACATACAATGCAGACGCTATGGGGCATTTTAGCTTTTCATTTGAAGCTAAAAAGGGTTCTTCATACTCACTAGTTGGTTCTGCACCAAATTATTTTAGTAGTATAGGAACCGACTATACATCTTTAAATAAGAATACAAAAAACAATATTGAAGTTGAATTAAGACCTGTTGCATGGTTAAAACTTCATTTGAAAAATATTACTCCTTTTGATGGAAGTGATCAAATTGGAATAAGTGGGGACATGGAAGGCGTTCCGGAACAATACTATGGAATGTCTGTTGATTCAATATGTTTTTTTAAAGTATCTGGGAATAGCAATGTAAGGATTGGATGGGGAGTTATAAAGAATGGTATTCAAACTAACTATTTAGGTTTAGTGTATTGCCCTCGATTTGACACAATTGCTTATAATATTAATTATTAAATACTCCACATTATGAATTACAAAAATTTAATTTTCCGATTCGATTTAATAACAATTCGAATCATTGTCATACTTTTTATGTCCTTTACTTTAAAAGCACAAGACAATCCGCAAAGTAAAATGGACAGTGTTTATATGAATTTAGATACTGCATTTATTAGCACAAAAATATTATATGATAAAACAGCCCATTTCTGCAACTTCAACAACTATAAAGGAATTACCGATACTTCCAATATAAATTTAAAAAAATGGAAACAATTGTATTTGGAGCTTTATAATGGCTCCTATCAGAGGAGTACCAGCGAAACATACAATAGTATTGATAAAAGGGCCATCGACTATATGAATGCCAACAATAACACAATCCCTCTTCTAATATTAAACTATGATTACAATATACTTAAATCCTTTGCTCTTGATAGTGGGTTGATTGTTAATCGTGAAAAAATGATGTATGATTCATTGCCCAGAACCGAATGTCCTTACATTTTGGATAAAGCATTTGCGGCAACTCCTTATTTAAAAAATATGGAGCAAGATATTGTTACGTTTTATATTGGACAAGAGTATTACTTCAGTAACAATAAAGAATTACCAATAACTATTGAAGTTGATTTTGGAGATGGAAGCGGATATCGTACTGTTTCTTTTGGTAATACAATAACTATAACCTATCCAAACACCTTAGAAAAAATTATTAAGACAAAAATCACATACTCAACTTCAACATTAAAATCCTCTGCTTCGGTTGCTGCATCTATTTGTGCCGGTTTTTTTCCATCGCCTAATGTGATTTGGAATTTAACAGCTACCATACCTTACGGTGGACAATATGCCAAAGCGAAAGCGTATGTTAGATACAGTAGTCCCGGTCTCTCAAAGCTAAAGAAACCCATAGTAATTGTTGAAGGGATTGATTTTGGAGAGGCTCATTATCCCAAAAGAAATGGCGATTTTGGGTGGTGTGCTTTATGGGGTGCTCAAAGTGATTATCCGGAGCTGACAAATATGCCTTCACTACTGAATGAACTACTTGCAAAAGGCTATGATGTTATTTTATTGGATTTTGATGATGGCGCTGATTATATTCAAAGGAATGCATTTGTGTTTATTGAGCTTCTTGAAACTATTAAAACTTCTCCTGAACTTGTTACCGGTCAGCGACAACAAACCGTTGTTATTGGGGCTAGTATGGGAGGACAGGTTGCGCGATATGGATTAAGTTACATGGAGCAAAATAATATGCCCACTTGCACACGTGAATATATTTCTTTTGACTCGCCCCAAAAAGGCGCAAATATTTCATTGGGCTTGCA